>JAOZSR010000119.1 GCA_029939575.1 Fidelibacterota bacterium | reverse complement strand
CGGTTCCATCAAAGTTAGTTTCCGACCATCGGAAAATCAGATAAAAAAAAAGGTAACTTTAGTAGTTACCTTTTTTTTAGTTTTTTAGAATTACTATATCAGTTTTTTCCCTCGGGAAACATAATGTGTATGCAAGAGTTTATGACTCTTAGGTCCACAAGGTCCTTCAATAAAGAATTCTTTATAAAGTTTCAATATTGCTGGATTTTGATATGATTTTCTGACTTCGCTTGATGAATCTTCAGAATAGATTGCTTTAGCACGGGCTGCTCTGATTTTTTCATCTGTTGGTATTGGCATACCGCCACCACCAAGACAACCACCCGGACAAGCCATGAATTCAATGAAATGACATTCACTAAGTTTACCACCTGCTTTAATATTTTCTAATACTTTTTTAGCATTAGCAGTACCATGACAAACGGCAACTTTCAGAGTAACACCTTTTAACCAGTTCCAGTCAGGAACAAGATGCTTTAACATATCAGGAACCGGACCAACTTCAGTTATTGGGAGTTCTGCATATTTAATTCCTTCAAAACCACGGACAGGAATAATATCAGCATGTTCAAACAGATCATCGATTTTTTTCCCGGTCACTAATTCATAAACAGTTCTGATAGCTGATTCCATTACACCACCGGTAGCGCCAAAAATAACACCGGATCCGGTCTGTGTACCAAAAGGATCATCAAAATCAGATTTTTTCAGTTTTGGTAAATCAATTCCGGTTTCTTTGAACATTTGTGCTAGTTCACGTGTTGTTAATCCAAAGTCAACATCCTTAAATCCGGAATCGTCCATTTCTGGTCTATTACATTCGAATTTTTTGGCTGTACATGGCATTAAGGCTACAGTAACAATACTGGCAGGATCAATGTTATTTTGTTCTGCATAATAAGTTTTAATAACAGAACCAAACATCTGCTGAGGTGATTTTGCAGAGGACATATAAGATAACATTTCAGGATAGAAATGCTCAATATATTTTACCCAACCTGGTGAGCAAGAAGTGAACTGAGGAATAGAAACATCAGTTTTTTTCTCAACAAGAGCGCCATAAAGTCGCAGAATCAGTTCAACTCCCTCTTCAATAATAGTTAAATCTGCTGAAAAGTTGGTATCAAAAACTTTATCAAAACCGCAATATCTCATTGCTGTGTTCATTTCAAAAGTTAGCGGGACACCGGGTTCAAGACCAAAACATTCACCAATAGCGGAACGGGGTGCAGGTGCTGTTTGAATTACTACATGTTTTTTTGGATCATCGATTGCTTCCCAAATAACATCTGATGGATCTTTTGCTTTTAACGCACCTACCGGGCAACGATTGATACACTGACCACAGTTAACACAAATAAGGTCAGCCATAGGTCTATCCATGAATGTACCAATATGAGTTTCGTCACCTTTATTAAGAGCATCATAAACTCCGACTTCCTGAAGGTCAACACAGGTTCTGATACAACGTCTGCAAAGAATACATTTATCCATATCGCGGACAATAGCATAACTGGAATTATCAACACCGAAAGTTGGCTCTGTTACGTGACCAAATCTATAGTAATCAACGCCATATTCATCTGCTAAATCTTGCAATTCACAGTTTTTATTTCTAACACAACTATAACATTCACCATAATGTTTTGAAAGTAACAGATCCAGAACGTGGCGACGAGCCTGTCTGACTTTTCTGGTGTGAGTAAAAATATTTAAAGGCGAAGTAATTGGAAATGCACAGGCTGCCTGTAATGTACGATATCCTTCAATTTCTACAACACAGATTCTGCAAACACCAGCAACACAGAGGTCGTCATGGTGACATAATGTCGGAATAATGATACCAATTTTTTTGGCTGCTTCCAGAATGGTTGTTCCCATAGGAACCTTCAAATCCTGATTATCTATAGTGATTTTTATTAACGCACCAAGAGCTTGCATATTTTCTGGTTTATCAACATGTGAAGGAGTAGTACTTTTTGGGGCGCGTAGATTTTTATCTTGCATAATAAATTCTCCTTAGTCTTTTTCTGGAACACGGCCCAGGATATCTGGTTTAAAGTTTTTAATAATTGAAAGAAAGGCATTAGGACTGGATTGACCTAATCCACATTTTGATGATATTTGCATTGTTTCTCCCAATTTTTCCAATTCATTCAGATATGAAACTGAACATCTCCCATTTTGTAACATTTCGATACCTTCAAGTAATTTAGGATTACCATTACGACAAGGGGTACATTGACCACAGGATTCTTCAACAAAAAATTCCAGAAAATTTTTCGCAACTTCTAAAATATCTGTGTCAGGTCCGAATATAATAATTGAACCTCCCGATCCTACATCTTCATAGGCGATTTTTCTATCAAAATCTTTTGGGGGAATGCAATGGCCACTGGCGCCACCAACCTGGACGGCTTTAGCATTTTCGCCACCAACTTCTTTTAGCATTTCACGAACTGTAATACCATAAGGTAATTCGTATATACCCTGGTTTTTGCAATCACCTGAGATACTAAAGATTTTTGTTCCCTTTGATTTATCAGTTCCATGTTCGTTAAACCATTTTGGACCTTTTTCATTAATTAGAGCGGCAGCAATAAAAGTTTCTACATTGTTAACAACAGTAGGACGTCCTAAAAAGCCGGTATCAACAGGGAATGGTGGACGATTTCTCGGTTCTCCACGATTTCCTTCGAGAGATTCTATCAAAGCAGTTTCTTCACCGCAGACATAAGCACCGGCACCCATTCTGATTTCAATATCAAAATTAAAATCTTTGTTTGCCAAAATATTTTCACCTAACAAATTGTTCTTCCTACGAGTTTCCAAAGCTTCTTCGAGAAATTTTTTCATATATAAATATTCACCACGAAGGTAGATATAACCTTTTTGTGCTTTTATTACATAAGCTGCGGTAGTCATGCCATCAAGTAAAATATCAGTATGTTCGTAGAGCAGGAAGCGATCTTTAAAAGTTCCGGGTTCACCTTCGTCAGCATTACAAACTACAAATTTTTGGTCGCTTTGTGCTGCTCCGGCTAATTGCCATTTAGTAGATGTTGGAAAACCTGCACCACCACGGCCTTTTAGTCCTGATTCACGTAGATTAGAAATTATTTCTACCCGTTTCATTGTAAGGGCTTTTCTTAGAGCATCGCCAGGTTTGACACCATGAGATAAAATTGGGCCTGTTTTTTTGACATCTGAAGGTACAACCTTTGGGAAATCAGATTTTACAAAATCTTTTCTACAATCATGGATAATTTGTGGAATTCTGTCCGGAGTGACTTTGGCAAACAGGCGATCATTAATCATAAGCGCCGGACCCTGATCACACATTCCAAGACAGTTTGTATATTCAAGAGTAAACCTACCGTCTTTTGTAGATTCACCAAACTTAATTTGTAATTCATTTTCCAATTGTCTGGCAACATTTGTTTTTCCAACAAGATCACATGAAATTGTCTGACAAAGTCTGATAACATATTTTCCCTGTTTGTCACCTGTGTTAAAAAAACTGTAAAAACTTGCAACACCTTCAACTTCTACCGGATGAATATTTAATGCATGGGCAGTTTCCTGTAAAATTTTGGGTGGTAAATATTTGTATTTGTCTTGTAAATTCTGCAAAATTGGCATCAATGCAGAACGATCAGCACCATATTTTGTTTTTAATTGATCAATCTCAATAATAAGTTTTTCACCGTCTATTACTTGCATGGATATCTCCTTTATCTGTTAAGCAATGTTTTTACAGCCTCAAGTAATTTATTTGGCATAATTGGTTTTTCTTCAAAAATATCTACCGGTACCATTTCATCGTCCTGACCAAATGACAATCCCGTAACTTTCCCTACACTTGAAAGCATGAGCACCGGAGTGCCGGCTTTTTTCTTTTTTAATTCCTGAGCCATGGTGAACCCGTCATCAGGTTCATCCATCATAACATCTAAAATAATAAGATCTGGATTTACTGAATCAAACATTTTCATGCCGTTTGCTATGGAATGAGCAGATGAAACTTCATACCCAGCACTTTCAAGAACAACTTGTACACCAGATACAAAATCGTGATCATCATCGACAATTAAAATTTTTGTCATAGTTTTACTCCTTGTTAGTAGTTTAAATGGTTCTGTATTTGATATATTTTAAATTAACATTGAAATCAATGTATAAAATAAAATACAAAGTCTTCCTAATATTTGTCAAATAATTCCGCTAAGTTTTTTAAAATTAAATAATACTCTGTAAATTCGGCGCAATTTAAGAACTAGATCTGTTAAATTCACCATAAAATTTTAAAAAAAATATTTTTTTTAATGTCTTATTAATTAAAGTGTTATGGCAAATTATGAAATTTAAAAATTTTAAAAAATATTAAAAAGTTTGAGAATCGCTGCAATCACAGCAATGGTAATTACGATTTTAATTATTTTTTCACCATTCTTTAATGCTGTTTTTACTGCTATAAAAGCACCCAGACTGGTTCCTGCGGCTAATATTAAACCATAACTCCAGATTATTTTATCAGATAATGTGAATATTAAGACAGCAATTAAGGTATAGCAAAATATTATAAAAACTTTGATGGCGTTTGCTTTGACCAGATTAAAATTTCCAATCAGATTCAAGGATGCCAGGAAAATAAAACCAACACCAGCCTGGATAAAACCGCCATAAAAACCGATGGCGACAAAAATTACACATTCTATCCATTTTGGAATATGCCTGGAATTTGTAGTCTTTTTTGATTTGGGCTTTAACATCAAAATAAGCAGGAAAAATAAAATGAATGCCAGAATAATATCAAAAATTTCTGAACTGATTTTTATTGCGAAGAAAGAACCGAGTATTGCACCAACAATGGCAGAGATTGTAATATGAATTATATTAGGAAATTCTAAATGTCCGGCTTTATGAAACCGATAGGAACCGGTTAAAGTTTGTAATAATATTCCAACCCGATTTGTTGCATTGGCTACTTGTGCCGGTAAACCTAAAAATAACAAGGCCGGGATTGTCAATAGTGAACCACCACCGGCAAGAGTATTTATGAAACCGGCTCCAATTCCCAATAAAAAAAGTAATAAATAATTCACGATGATTCTCCAAATTTATGATGGCAAATCTAAAATATTTTTTTGATCAATCATAATCTTTATTATTTATGAATTTCAAATACATAGCAGGATTAAAACAACATTCCTATTATATTTTAAATTGATTGAAATCAAAGGGAAATATTTGAAAGAAAGCTGTTATGAGATTATCTGAATTAATATATGTCAAATTAAACAAAATTTTTCTTTAACCTGTCAAATTGGCTTGTTTTTCTTTTTGGCATAAAGTTAGTAAAAAGGAGAAAAACCGTTTGAAAAGCGGAGTATTTTTGAAAAAAATTTTAAGAAAAACAAATAAGGAGATGAAATGGCGGAAACAAAAAAGACAAATGCAAAAAAGACAAATGCAAAAAAAACTTATAAATTTAAAGCGGAACTATCTCAACTTTTACAGCTAATAGCACATTCTCTATATACTCACCCTGAGATTTTTTTAAGAGAATTGATTTCAAATTCATCTGATGCTCTGAATAAATTAAAATTTTTACAGTTGACTGATCAAAAAGTTGTGGATCCGGAAGCTGAATTGGGAATTAAGATTGAAATTGATGAGAAGAAGAAATTTTTCTCTCTTGAAGATACTGGTATTGGAATGACAAAGGATGAATTAATTTCAAATATCGGTACAGTTGCAAATTCCGGTACATTGAAATATTTAGAAAAAATTCAAAAAGAGGGAAAAGAAGTAGATGGTGATTTTATAGGTAAATTTGGAGTTGGCTTTTATTCAGTATTTATGGTAACAGAACATATTACAGTTGAAACAAGACATGCGAATCCCGATTCTAAAGCCTATCGTTGGGAATCTGATGGAAAAGGTTCTTTTGCTGTGGAAGAAATCGACAGAAAAGAGCGCGGTACTAAAATTTCTTTTTTCCTGAAAGAGGAAAGTAAAGAGTTTGCTGAAGATTATCGTGTTAAATCAATTATTAAAAAATACTCAAATTTTGTTGATTTCCCAATTACATTAAATAAGGAAAAAGTTAACACTGTTGAAGCGCTTTGGAGAAAACCAAAAGATGACATAAAAGAAGAGGAATTGAACGAGTTTTATAAATTTATTGCAATGGATTATAATAATCCTCTTGGGCATTTACAATTATCTTTAGAAGGTTCCGTGAATTTCAAATCATTACTATTTATACCTGAAAAAGCGCCTTTTGATCTTTTTAGAAATATCAATGAAGAAAAAGGACTTCATCTCTATGCTAACCGGATTTTTATTCAGGATGACGCTAAAGGGTTATTACCGGAATATTTAAAATTTATTAAAGGTGTGGTAGATACAGAAGACCTTCCATTAAATGTATCTCGTGAAGTAACTCAACATAGTCCTGTTTTGGCAAAGATCAAAAATACTATTACCAGCAAAATTTTGGCTATGCTTAAAGATTGGAGTGAAAATGACATTGGGAAATATGAAAAATTCTTCAAAAATTTTGGTCCTTTGTTAAAAACCGGGATTAACAGTGATTTTACTAATAAGGATAAAATTTTAAAATTATTGCGTTTTGAATCTACAGTAACAGAAAAAGGAAGTTTGAGATCTCTGGATCAATATGTTGCCGAAATGGATGAAAAGCAGAAAGAAATTTATTATTTATCCGGTGAAAATCGTGATATTGTTGAAAAAAATCCCAATCTTGAATATTTCAAAAAAAATAATATTGAAGTGTTTTTATTTGTTGATCCTGTAGATTTATTTATTTTACCAGGAATACAGGAATATGACGGTAAAAAAATTGTTTCTATTGATAAAGCCGATCTGGACATTGATGATAAAAAAAGTGATTCCGAAGACAAAGAAGAACTTGCCAAGAAGCCTTTAAAATCATTGATTAAAGTTTTCAAAGATACTCTTGGTGATAAAATCCAGGATGTTGTTGCTTCTAAAAGACTTGTTAGTTCTCCGGTTACTCTGGTTGTGGGAAAAGACGGACTTGATCCGCAAATGGAAAGAATGATGAAAATGATGAACCAGGAAACAATACCTCAGAAAAAAATTCTGGAAATAAATCCCAAACATAAACTTATCAAGAATCTTTCTTTATTAAATATTGCTAATGACAAAGATGAAAATCTTCGTAATTCTATTCTGCAATTATTTGAATCTGCAGAATTACTTGATGGAAATTTAACTGACCCCACTGATTTTGTACAGAGAATGGTTGAGTTTATGGAAAAATCTACAAAATAATATCATATATAAATATCTTGTAATAGAAAGGGACGATTAATTCGTCCTTTTCTATTTTTATGAAATAAAAATATTTTTTATTCTATGATAAAAAAGTATATTTCACGGAAATAAATAGGAAGTTATGAACACAAAAAAAATTATACTGCCCATTTTCATGATATTACTTTTTTCTATTAATCTGAGTGCCGGCGATTCAGAATTTTATTTCTATAAACCAAATATTAATTATGGGTCTGAATCACTCTTTAATCCCATATCACTTTTAATTAATGGTACTTTTGATATTCTCAGAAATAGTGGACATAATAAAAATATTTTTGAACAAGAATATTCAGATGGTTATGAAAATGTTTTTAGAAATATCTCAAACCCCATTAAGCATATTAATAATTATGGATGGAAAAATTTTTCAAAACGTGAAATATTTTCCCTTCCAATGACGGCTGAGGCTGCATTTTTACCAAATATTGGATTACACACAATCGGTAACGGAATGTTATACGCTAGATTATCAGAATGGTATGAATTCCATAATGTTTCCCATCCTTCTTTAATAGCGTTTTTTACGACTTCATTTTACCAGGTAACAAATGAATCAATTGAAAATGAAAGTTATGTTGGTACTAATGTTGATCCAATAGCAGATATCCTAATTTTTAATCCCTTGGGGATTTTGCTTTTTAATTTAGATCCTGTTAAGAAATTTTTTTCCTCTACATGTCCTATTTATGATTGGTCATTACAGCCTGTAATTAATCCTCAAACCGGTTTTATTCAAAATACCGGCTTACAATATACATCCCGAATTCCTATAAACAGTAAAAGTAAATTTTCAATATTTTTTAATTGGGGAATAAGTTCGGTGCTGGGAGGTAGTTATCGGTTTTCCAAAGATCAATCCATCTCAGTTGGAATGGGAGGTCTGGTTAATAAACTTGAAGCAAACCATTTTCGGGGTGGTAGATTTATGTCTGCTGTTATTGATAATGCTATTGGAATTTATTACGATAAGAATAATTCACTTTTGGCATCTGCATTAATAACAGGTCCAAAATTTTATAATATCAGGTTGAATTTTTACCCGGGACTCTTTTCAATTAATAATATCAGGCCGGGAATATTTCTGGGCATCGGTGAATTAGACGAACTGAGAGTTGGTGTTACGGTTCCATTTATTCCAATTGGATTTTTGACCAATTTTAAAAAGTGATTAATTTTCTGCTCTCCTACAACTGTCTAAAGTTGACAATTCATTAAAAAGCAAATTTGCTGTCATCCTGAATGAGTTACGAATGTTTATAATCAGGTTTTTGACTGAAAGAATCTCCTACAATTATCGATGAGATTCTTCATTGCTACGCTGCCTCAGACTATGTCCGGCTTTCGACGGAAAGACAACTTCGAACCTTTTTCGATTCCATCAAAGTTAAAAAATGTCTCGGTCGGTTTTTATCTGAATATCTGTAATCATTAATATTTTTGGCTTTATGTGATTTAT
>JAOZSR010000118.1 GCA_029939575.1 Fidelibacterota bacterium | reverse complement strand
ATGTTTTATTCAAATTAACTGTTTCTGATAATGATGAAGGCCAGGCTGATTCAATCTCAATCCATGTAGATAATTTCCAGGAACATTCGATTGTTCTGACAGAAATTTCTACAGAGCAAAGCGAAGATGTGATAATTGATTACGTCATTTCTGATGCCTCAGGCGATACTATTGATATTTCTACTCAATATAGCGTTGATAACGGTACAGAGTGGAAAGAGGCTACGGTTATTGGAACCACTGACAATATTGGCTCCGGAGATTATGCTGGTTTTCTAACCTGGCAATCTGCTGTTGATGAAGAAAGCATTGATAATGAAAACGTCTTGTTTAAGATTATCCCGACCGATGAATGGACTGATGGAAGTGGTAATTCCATTGGATTTCATTTGGATAACAATCTTCCTCCATCTGTTGAAATTGATGAAATTATAGCAGAACAACACAATGAGGTTACAATCAGTTATACTACCTATGATGAAGAATCCAACATACTTACTGTTGATCCTTATTATAGTACAGACCAGGGGAATACCTGGAACCTGATTTCCTATTCAGTCTCTGCCAAAAGCGGAATTGTTTCCGGAAAATCAGATATTCCAAAGGGAGATCAATCGCTGATCTGGCATTCTCAGGATGATCTGGAGGATGTGGATATTCATCAGGTAATGGTACGCTTTGATGTTTCTGATAATGATTTGGGAACCAGTGACACGATCACCTTCCATTTAGATAATTACCAGCAACATTCAATAGATATTGCAGATATTTTTGACGAACAAACCGGCCATGTTGATGTGAATTATACGATTACAGACGCTACAGGTGACACAATTGACCTGAACATTGAATATAGTATGGATCAGGGTAATTATTGGCAATCTCCATCCTGCACAGGAGATTTGGTTAATATTACTGTCTATAATAACAAACTTACCTGGTTATCAGAAATAGATGAAAATGGCAATGATTGTGAAACAACCTGGATCCGGATAACTCCAAATGATGGTTGGGCTGACGGAACCAGTGATGTTGTAATTTTTCATCTTGATAATAATGAACCACCAACTGTAACATTGACTTTTCCGGAATCTGAGCAACACCTGGATATTACCGGTGGATTTTTCGAATATAACGATACTGAAAATGATGCGGTAACTTATGCCCTGTCCTATTCTCTGGATGGCATCGAATATATTGAGCCGGATATAGAGATAATTAATGATTCGGAAGGTCATGTTGATTTTACCTGGCATACAGGTACAAATATCCAGAATCTTGAACTGAATGATGTTTTCTTTAAGGTAGAAGTTGCGGATGTCGATTCCGGCGTGCCGGGAATTGCTGAAAATATTCACATTGATAACGACCAGGGCGAAGTTGCATTAACCGCACTTGATGAAGATGAATATTCCGGTGATGTGAATATTCCATACCAGATTACAGAGTCAGGACAGGATACAATGATTCTGAACATTTCCTACAGATTGGAATCGGAAGAAGTCTGGAATTCCGTTACTACCGAATCTCAATTAATTGAGATTGATTCTGAGCTTTATTCAGGAAACATTATCTGGAATAGTGGTGTTGATCTGGCGAATGTTGATGAAAATATTATTTTCAGAGTTGAACCTCAGGATAACTGGGATGTGGGGAAAAGTGATTCTGTTTCGATTCACATTGATAATGAAATGGGACCGATTGTTACATTTTTTAGTCCTGACAGCCTGCCTTCCAATCCAAACTTATGGAATACATCGATGTCAATAATATTTGACAAACCTATTGATCCGGAAACAATAACCAAAGAAAACATCAATCTTGCAGGGCTAAGATCCGGCGATGTTGCTTTTCATTTGGAACAGGACTCTTCCAGAAACATCAATATTATTCCTGATAAATATATGGGCTCAATGGATACTTTGACTGTTGAATTGTCGACCGGAATACGGGACGAGTTTGGGATTCCACTTGATGGTAATGCCAATGGTGATCGTGATGAAAACGATGATAATTTCACCTGGAAATTTGCCACTACAATGCTGGCTGATTACAATATAGATCAGCAAGTAAATATGGATGATTTTATGGTATTAAAGTCAGCCTGGAACGAAGAACCCAAAAATATTTTTTATGAATTGGGACCTGTTATCGGTTCTGCACCATATTACTTACCACAGCCAGATGAAAAGTTGAACTTCACTGACCTGATGGTATTGGTTAAGATGTGGAATTGGTCATGGGAACACCCGGAGTTTTCAATAGCCAAAAGCCTGGCCAAAACTGTCATTAACAAAGATGCTCCGGTTTCGCTGGTTACAAATTTTGAACGCCAGGGAAAATGGAATGTCGCCGAGATCAAGGATTTTGCCATCGAGGTACAGGTTAATGAAACAGCAAAAATGGTCGGCTGTGAAATGGCAATAAAATATAATCCGGAAGAGTTGGCCTTTAAATCTTTTGAAGAGGTATTTTTATCTGAAGAAACCAAGTCTGATTTTCTGTCTATAAGTCATCATAATAAGGAAAAAGGTTTGGTTCACTTTTGTGTTGCCGAACTTACTCCGTCAGCAATATCTCTGGAAAAACTGCATACAATCGGACGAATAATATTTGAGCCGCTAACCCAATCAGAATCCAGTATTGATATTGAAATGAATCATGCCCTTGTATCAGATGATAACAAAGTTGTTTCCCGGAAAATGACCAGCCGATATTCCTTTGATACCAAACCAGAGATTCCAACCCGCTTTGCACTACATCAGAATTTCCCGAATCCTTTTAATCCCATAACAAACATTCGTTACGAGATTCCGAAAGAAGGCATGGTGAAAATTGCGGTTTTTAATATTCGTGGTGAATTGGTTAAATGGATTGTAAATGAAAATCAAAAACCGGGTTATTATCAGGCTCTATGGAATGGAACAGGCAATAACAATACACAGGTTGCTTCCGGTGTCTATTTTTACCGTATCCAATCCGGCTCTTATGTAAAGACCAAGAAGATGGTAATTATGAAATAAAAAGCGAACATCGGGCATACAGCCCTTAAGTAAAAATACAAAACCCCGGCAGATTAAAAGGTCGGGGTTTTTTTTATGTTTTGATGAAAAAAGAATGTGATTTTTATATTTCCACAGCCAGCAATAACAAATCATCTTCTGCGATATTTTTTTCCGGATAAATATCATCAACTATCTTCTTGGCTAAATCCTGAATGTCACTGTCAGGAAACCTCTTTATTGATGACAACAGTAAATCTATTCCATCGTTTCTGGTTTGTTTGGTCTGCTCAAAACGCTCCACAAGACCATCAGAATAGAGAAAAATCCGATCCCCCGGAGATACAGAAATGATTGTTGATTCAAATATGGAATCTTCAAAGGCTCCAATTACACCACAAGTCGAGCCAATTGAATATTGCGCACCTCTTTTTGGAAGTATCAGGATCCGGCAATGAGCAGCATTGACAATAGTTAAATTGTTTTTTTCTCTGTCAATACGCATATAAACGGCCGTCATGTGCTGTCCTGATTTAAAAATTGAACAAAGCACCTTGTTAATGATCTGCATCGTTTCTACGGGGGTAAAAAGCAATGATGAGTTTTGCTGTACCAGAGCTTTGAGCGCAGAAGTGGCAAAAGAAGCGCCAATATCATGTCCACTAATATCACTTACAAAATAGTCATGAATATATTGGCTGATTTCATAGACATCATAAAAATCACCCCCAGCCTCTAATTTTGGTACATAACAGGCACTAAAATTTGCTTCGGGAAGCTCAGAGGGATCAATAAGAATTGCCTGTTGAGCATCTCGTAATTGTTGTAGCTTATTAGCCTGACTCTCTATAATCATTTTAAAAGACAGGCTAAGTTTTAAATAATTTTTTACTCTTACCATGACCTCTTCTTTGTGAAAAGGTTTGGTAATATAATCCCACCCACCAATACTCAAACCCCGCACCTTACTGGCTGCGTCATCCAGGGCAGAAATAAATATTATAGGAATATTGGCGGTTTTTGCATTGTGTTTTAATTTTTCACAGGTAGTAAAACCATCTTCACCGGTCATCATAATGTCAAGCAAAATGATGTCAGGCAATTCCCGATTGGCAATTTCACGCCCTTCAATACCCGAGGTTGCCGTAAGAATACGGTAACCATCTCCCTTAAGCATTGCTTCTAAAATCTTGAGATTGATGATTTCATCATCGACTATTAAGACTTTTATACTTTGATTTTCCATACTTTTTTATTTGTGAAATTATCTGGTCCGGTCAAAGGCAGCCTTTAATTTTTCAGATGTAAAGGGCTTATTAATAATCTCTGTAACTCCAGCGTTTTTGGCGGCATCGTTATCTGTCAGCTCATTTTGAGTAGTAACTAAAATAATAGGCAAGTCTTTTTTAGAATATTTTATTCGAGTTCTTTCAATTACTTCAATTCCGGTAATATTAGGCATATTGAGATCGGTACATAAAATAGCCGGCTTGTTAGATTCCAGCCACTTCAGGGCTTTTTCCGGCTTTTGAAATAAAACAGGCTCGTAACCTAAACCGTGTAGAACTTTTTGATAAATTTTTAATATCATACCGGAATCATCAACAGCGCACACCTGTTTTTTTAACTTTTGAGGTTTTTTACCGGAAAGTTTTAAGATATCATCTCTGATTTCAGCCTGATTGTTTTTATCCAATACTTTTATATAAAATTTTCTGGTATCTATATAGACCTGATTGCCAACATAATCCACAAAAATCTTTTTAAACTGAGGAATACTTAGCAGGTCAAGACAAATTTTTCCGGTTTGAGCGTCAATAATCACCTTGCTAATATTTTTAGATTCTTCATCGTCTCCACTAACAAGGTTTTTCATACCAGTTGAAAGTATATCATTATAATTTTTTTCAATTGCCCTTGCTGCAGCCAGCCGAACATTGTTGTCCGGATCGGACAACCCATTGGCCAATACATAACTTCCTTTGAATTTGGGGAGTTTTTGCAATGTTTCATAAGCCAGAAAACGCACATTTGGATCTTTGGGCTCACTCAATATAAATTTTCTGAGAGCCAGGGTTGCGCTTTCATCACCAATATTACCGAGAACTGTCAAGGTATGAATATGCAAATCCGGATCATTTTGCTTAAAGTTTTCTAATAACATGGGAATTGCTTTGCTACCAATTTTTATTAATTTTGACAATGCATAATTCCGTAAATGCGCAGAATGATATTGGAGAGTCTCATTGAGTTTTTGCAGGGAGATCTGATCCTGAACGTGGGCAAAAACATTTAATATTTGTACATTTACACGCTCATCATCACCAAGTCGCTCAGCTAATCGTTGCATGGCCGTGGATGTGCCAATTTTTCCCAAAGCAAGAACAGCGCCGAAAACAAGCTTCTGGTTTTTATGCCGTAAAAAATTCGAAATGTTATTCACAGATTCCTGACATCCGATTTCTCCCAGGCTGAGGATTGTTTTTTCAAGTATCACTTCATTTTGTGATTCGGTTATAACATCTATTAACGCGGGAACCGCAGAATCAATATTGAAATCACCAACAAGCTGAATATATAAAATTAATTCCGGCGTTCTGTTTTTAATTTCAGTAATTAAAATTTGCGGATTCATCAGGATTTTATCAAGCAAAGCCTCTTTTATTGCCGGGTGTTTAGACACCAGATTTTTCTTTGTAACTGTCATTATTGCCAATAATGGAACCGCAAAATCATCATCACATTTATTTAATTCATATAATAGTCTTCTCTGCTCTGTGCTGCTAATCATTTCAATATGCTCTATTACAAGACGCGCTTTGATTAAATCTTTATGTTTAATATTAAATAGCAGTTCTTTAATTATATGTTCACTTTTAATATGATTCATATATCCCTTTATTCAATTAATGCAAGTGTTTTTAATAAAGAAACCAATTTGTCATTGGAAACCGGCTTTACCAGGTAACCTTCACACTCAGAGTGGAATGCTTTCATAATTGTCTTTTTGTCATCCAAAGCCGTAGTCATAATAATTTTTACCCGTTCCAATCCCTCAATGTTGTTCTCAGCTTCTATTTTTCTAATTTCTTTTAAAACCTCCTGTCCATCTATACCGGGCATCATGATGTCCAGAAAGATTACATCATAGGGTTCTTCCTGGTTCAGGGCTAAATTAAACGCGGCCAACGCCTCTTCTCCATCAACAGCAATTTCCGATGAACCATATGGTTTTATCAGGTATTGTAGAGTTTTGCGACTAACAAAATCATCTTCTACAATTAACATTTTCATTATAAACCTCCAACATTTTGATTATTTCATTATATCTGATTTTTATTTTCAAAGGAGCAATATTAATTAAATATACTATTATTTATTCTAATTCGCTTAAATCAATTTAATTTATTGCTCTTTTTTCCAATTGTCATATAGTTGTTTTACTTTTTCAATTTCTGTACTTAGAAGTGGTACAAGTGGCTCTATTTCTTCAATATTCTCTGCTCGGGATAAAGACATTATTTTTTCTCCGATGTCACTTACAATCATTGCTTTCATGTTACCGGCCAATCCTTTTATAGTATGACCTTCGCCTTTAAGATCAGAAAAATTTTTAGTCTCTAGGGCCTTTTTAATAATCCCCACTCTCATAATTACATCGTCCAAAAATTCATCCATGATTTCCATAAACAGTTCAACATCACCACCAAGATTTGATATTAATCCTTCAGCATCTAATATTGCTTTGTTGTTACTTTGCATTTTTCTCCTTTTATATTCTTGATTCTATAATTGTATTTTGTCTATTGCTTTCATGATTATATGTTTTTTAAACTGCATTAAAACAACAATTAAACCACACAATAGTACCTTTCCCCGGAATACTATTATAACCAATCTCTCCACCCATTTTCTTTACCAATTCTTTTGAAACAGACAGGCCTAAACCCATTCCATTGTATTTACGTGTAGAGGAGCCATCAATTTGGGAAAATGGTTTAAACAGGATTTCTTCCTTACCCTCTTCCACTCCAACACCTGTATCTTCAATCTCAAAAAATAGTTTAATATGGGACATTTGAATGCTCTGAACTTTTGCCCTGACTATTATATTACCGGTATTTGTGAATTTAATAGCATTACCAATTATATTAGTTAAAACTTGCCTAAGCCTGGCCTGATCTCCATTTAGAGTTTCCGGAATTTTTTTGTCGATTGTATATTCCAGGTTTAAATTTTTCTTTTCTGCATCATTATTTCTGGCTTTTATTTCTTCTTTGAAAAGACTTCTAAAATTAAAATCCGTTTTTTTAATTTCAAATTTTCCTGATTGAATGTCAGAATAATCAAGAACATTGTTTAAAATTTTTATTAGGGCATCGGTGCTTAATTTAATTGTATTGACAAAATCTTTTTGTTCTTCGTCCAAATCAGTATATAACAACAAGTCTGCAACTCCAACAATACCATTCATAGGTGTTCTTATTTCATGACTCATATTAGAGAGGAACTCATCTTTAGCTCGATTTGCTACCCCTGCTTCAATAGCAAACTGATTTACTCTTTTGATAGATCGCTCCAAATTAATATTTGCCTGTTTTTGAGATTCTACAGATTTTACAAGCTTTATCTCACGATCAAAAAGTTTTTCCTCAACATCTACTGAGTGGATTACAATACCCGATTCCTGTCCAACAATACGAAAGAGTTTCAAATCATGGTTTGTGAATTGTTTGTTTTTATGATACCCTAACATAAGTATTCCAATAATTTCAGATTTATAAAAAATTGGAATTGCTACAAGGGAACTAACCCCGGCTTTTTCCAAAAACTCGCTATCAAATCCTGTTGTTGTTAATATCTCTTTATTTACGAAAATATTGTGATAGGGTCTGGAAAAAATATTTATTTCCTCTATCATATTTAAAAATGGTTTAGGATAATTTTTGTTTTGGATTAATTTTGCTGTCTTTTTTTGTGTCAGATGCATTGAGAAGGTGTCACATTTAAAAAATTGCATTAAAATTGTTTGAAGGTTAAAACCCAGGCCTTCTATAGAACGGCAACCTATTTCGCTTTTTACAATCTGATTCACAATATCCAATTCAGCGATTTGATCTCTCAATTCCCCTTCATATTGTTTTATTTTTAATTGTGTTTTAATTCGGGCAATTAATATTTTTATCTCATCGTTTTTAATGAAATAATCATTGGCGCCTAATTCAAGGCCCGTTACAATGTCTTTTGGATGTGATTTTGCAGACAAAAATATTATTGGGATATTAACAGTTTTGTTGTTATTCTTTAAATGATTACATACCTCATACCCATTCATTCCCGGCATTTTGATATCCAATAAAACCAAATCAGCACTATTGTCATCAAAATATTTAATAGCCTCTGTGCCGTTCTTTGCATATTGGACAGCAAAGTCGTGCGGCGATAACAACTCTCCTAATAGATTGCGACTGGCGATTTCATCATCAACTACCAGAATTACCGGATTTCGAGAGTGATTATCCAAGTAGTGCCTCCCTCCTGATTATCAGAGTTTTGATAATTAATTGTATGCTGTATTTATATATATTTTTCATTTTGTTGATAACAAATCACTGTTAATGTTAGATGTTTTGAGCTTTTGTGTTCTCATAAAACTAATTATCAAGATATCAAGTTTTGTGCCACCCGAGAGTCTGATGCTTTTCCCTAATTACTTTAGATAAAACAGATAAAATTGAGCTGTGTAACTAATATGTATTATGTTTAGCATATATTAGATATTCTATTATTATATTATGCAATATATAGACGACAAAGTGTTTGCCACCACATGATAACATTCTACCCTTATTTCATTATTTAGTTCTCGCAAGGTTTAAAATATTGAACATTTTCTGTTGTTAAAGCTGCACGGTCATAACGGGGAAATTTTTCCCCTATATCGTATTAATGATGAAATAATTACCTGATTATAGGCTGATGCTGATTATCACATTATAACCTGTATCCTTTGCAAACTTCAGCCTTCAGGGCACCAGGCACATTTATATTATATATTGAATTGGTTAAAGTTTCCGGAATTCAAGAACAGTATATAAAATTGGCTCTATATGATTTATAGTGGGTAAAACCTTTTTATGAAACAAAAAATTGATACACGCTGGAGAAATTGTTTGGGAAGTTGGTGGTGAATGGAAATTTTAAAACCAGTTAAGTGGTTGTTATCAATTTTGATTTGTCGGGAGTTTTTGATTTATCGTGAGTTTTTGAATTGCCGTGAGTTTTTGA
>JAOZSR010000045.1 GCA_029939575.1 Fidelibacterota bacterium | reverse complement strand
CTTACGACGGAAAGACATCTTCGGATTCCATCTTGACTAAAATATTATTCAAATTTACTAATATTACATTCATATTTTGTTTTCTATTTCATTGTGATGAGTATGTGTTAAATATGGTTTAAATAAAAGAAGTATTTATTATTTTTCTATTGATTTTATAAATTTAATAATTAAATTAACTTATTATTATTAAAATTTATTAACATAAAAAATGGGATTAAATGAAAAATATAGATTTACTTATTGTTGAAGATGATAAAAACCTAAATCACCTAATAAAAAAAGTAATAGAGAGGAACGGGCTAAAAGCAGGTCAGGCATTTTCCGGGGAAAATATTTTTAGCATTATTAATGATTCCACTCCAAAACTTATTCTTTTAGACCATTATCTTCCAGACATGAATTCAATAGATATTATATCAGAATTGAATCAAAAAGACTATCATATTCCCTTTATTATCATGACAGGAGATGGAAATGAAAATATTGCAGTAGATGTAATGAAATTAGGCGCAAGAGATTATATCCCTAAAAAAGGTAATTTTATTGAATTAATACCGGAAAAAATAAACTCAGTTCTGAAAGAAATAGAAATTTCTTTAGAAATGGAAAAAAATGATAAAGAAATCAGATTGTTGAGTTTAATTACTAAACAGGTTTCTGATTCAATCCTAACAACTGATTTAAATTTCAATATTACTTATGCTAATGATTCTGCCTCTAAACTATATGGAATTGCAACAAATACATTATTACGTCAAAATCTTGTAAATATTTTTGATTCCAAAATATCTACTGAAAGTTTGTCTGAAATAAAAGAAATTGTTTTAAAAAAGGAAGTTTGGACGGGAACATTTATTAAAAGAAGACCCGATGGTACGACTCTAATTTGTGAAAACAGGATATCAGCCTTGTTTGAGGGAAATGCTGTTTTGTCTTTTATCATAATACAACGAGATGTTACAAAAAGAATTAAAAGTGAAGCCAGACGTGAGAAAGTAATTATGGAATTACAAACAGCTTTAGATAACATCAAAAAATTAAAAGGATTAATTCCAATTTGTGCGAAATGTAAGAAAATAAGGGATGATGAAGGCTACTGGAATGAATTAGAACTTTATCTTCATGAACACACTGATGCTGATTTTACTCATGGCTTATGTCCGGATTGTGTCAAAGAATTATATCCGAAAGCATATGACAAGTTGTTAAAATCCGGCAAAGCAAGTTGGAATACAAATAATAAAAAAAAACATAAAAATCACAACTAAATAATTACGGTTAACTAACTCCCAATATTAACAAAGAATTAAATCTATCTAAATTACTGTTATTGGAAATATTTTTATGGGATTTTTGCTTGTCTATTTGTCAGAATTAGGTTAATATATACGGCTTTTTTTGGAGAGATGTCCGAGTGGTTTAAGGTGCACGCTTGGAAAGCGTGTGTACTGAGAGGTACCGGGGGTTCGAATCCCCCTTTCTCCGCGTTTTATTGAATCCATGGTAAAAATATTACTGTATAAAATACAATAAATCCTGGGAATAATTTATTACTTCCAATAAAATAATTTCTGGTTTAATATTTTAATAATAAAAGAATGTTGGAGATCTTATGTGTGGAATAATCGGATATGTAGGAAAAAGGAATACCTCAAAATTATTAATTGATGGTTTGAAAAAATTAGAATACAGAGGATACGATAGTGCCGGTATATGTATTTTAAATAACAACAATCTCACTACTATAAAACGAAAAGGTAAAATTAAAGATTTAGAGGTAGTTGAAGGCATTTCCAAAATTAAAGGAAATATTGGAATTGCTCATACCCGTTGGGCAACACATGGTGAGCCAAGCCAAATAAATGCTCATCCACATACAGATTCCAAAGGAGAAATTGCCCTGGTTCATAATGGCATTATTGAAAATTATCATTCTCTAAAAGAATTATTAATTCAGGATGGATATATTTTTACTTCTGAGACTGACTCGGAAATATTAGTTCATCTTATTAAAAAATTCTATATGGATGATTTGGAAACTGCTGTAAAAAATGCTCTCAGTTATGTAGAAGGAACTTTTGGTATTGCTGTTCTTCATAAAAATGAAAATAGAATTGTTGTTGCAAGAAGAGGCTCACCCTTAATTATTGGAATTGGTGAAAATGAGATGATTTTTGCCTCCGATGCAATTCCAATTATGGATTATACAAAAAGAGTGATTTATCTCAATGATGATGAGATGGCTATTTTGAGTGCTAATGATTTTAAAATATGTAAAATTGATGGTGAAATTGTCGATTCCGAAATTCATGAGATTAAATGGAGTATTGATCAAATTGAAAAGAAAGGGTACAAGCATTTTATGCTCAAAGAAATTTTTGAGCAGCCTGAGGCTATGGAAAATGTATTACGTGGCAGAATCAAAGAAGGAAAAATCAAATTAACTATCGATTTTGATGTAAGTAAATTAGAAAGAATTGTTATTACTGCCTGCGGAACCAGTTGGCACTCAGCCTTGCTTGGGAAGTTTTTTATTGAAAAACATGTAAATATTCCGGTTGAAATCGATTATGCTTCCGAGTATAGGTACAGACAGACCATTGTTAAGGACAATGACCTTTTTGTTGTAATTTCTCAATCCGGTGAAACTGCTGATACACTCGCAGCTTTAAGAAAGGCTAAAGCAGATGGTGCCAAAAGTATCGGATTAATTAATGTTGTTGGCTCTACAATTGCCCGGGAAGTTGACTCCGGTATTTATCTTCATGCAGGCCCTGAAATTGGTGTAGCAAGTACCAAAGCCTTCCTATGCCAGGTTACAGCACTTATTCTGTTGGGACTTTATATCAAGCAGGAAAAAGGAGAAAAACTTGATCAGGAGATTCTTAAAGAACTTTTCAATGTTCCTGAAAAAATAAAAAAATGTTTAAATCTCTCAAAAGAAATCTCTGAAATAGCAAAAAATTATACACATTCCAGGAATTTTTTATATCTTGGAAGAAATAATAATTTTCCGGTTGCCCTGGAAGGTGCTCTGAAACTTAAAGAAATTTCCTATATTCATGCCGAAGGTTATCCGGCAGCAGAAATGAAACACGGTCCCATTGCTTTAATCGATGAAGAAATGCCAGTAGTATTTATTGCTACAAATTCAGCAATTCTTGATAAGGTCATTAGTAATATGGAAGAGACACGCGCCCGAAAAGGAGTGTTGATTACTATTACTGATAATGGAAACGAAGCAATAAATAGATTATCAGATAAAATTATTTCAGTTCCAAGAACCCATGAAGATTTGTCACCTCTTATTAATGTTATTCCATTACAACTTTTAGCCTACCATATTGCAGATCTTAAAGACCTGAATGTCGATAGACCACGGAACCTGGCAAAGTCAGTTACTGTTGAATAAAACCTTGCCTTTTTTTTAAGAAAATGACCAATTATAATTACCTGCCAGTAGCATTTTTCTGATCAAAGTTCAAAATTATTTTATGTTTTTTAACAACTTATCAAAATAATACTTGACAAAGTGATATATTATGCAGAAAATTTATGAAGAACAAAAAAAGGGTGTATATTATGAAGCAAATTACTTATTTCCTGACTATTTCATTAATTTTCATTATGTTATTTATTTCATTTTGTGCTAAAGAACCAAAGATGGAGTTGGAAAAAGCAGAAAAAGCATATCAGCAGGCAATTGCTGTGAAAGCACAGGAATATGCTACTGATTATTTTGAAAAAGCTGAAGCAAAACTGGAATCGGCAAAAAAACTAATTAATTCAAAAAAATATAGTACCGCTGTTAAAATGTTAGAAGAAGTAGAATCATTATCATTAACAGCTGTTAAAAAGGCAGAAGCCAGGAAAAAACAGGAAGAAGAAAAAGAACGAAAAAAAATAATAGAAGAGAAAAAGAAAATTGCCGAGAAAAAAGCAGCTGAACAAAAAGCCATGGAATTTGAATTACAAAAAATAGCCGAAGAAAAGGCAAAGGCAAAAAAATATATCGTCAAAAAAGGTGATAATCTTTGGAAAATAGCATCAAAAAAATATGGAAAAGCCAAATTCTGGAAAGTTATTTATGAAGCAAACAAAGAAATAATCTCCGATTTTGACAAAATATTTGCCGGGCAGGAACTTATTATTCCAAATATTGAAAGTAATGAAATTAAAAGTGGAAATGTTAAAAACCTTCTCGCTGAATTGCCAAAAAGAATTATTGTTGACGAAAAATATACAGTCCGGGTTTTTGATAATTTATGGGATATAGCAAAAGATTTATTTAATGATCCGCTAATGTGGAAATCCATTTATGAATTAAATAAAAACAATATTTCACAGCCATGCAAAGTTTTTCCAAAACAGGTCTTAATAATGCCATCTCCTAAAAATGCGGAGATAATAAAAACTGAATGAACCGAGTTCTGAGTAATTCCTAAAACCACTTAGAGCGTTATTAAAAAAATAATTACAAACCTGATATTAGTGCAATATTTTTTATTTCTGCCGAATTAGTTACCCAATTATTTTACTTCAGAATAAAAAAGGAATTACAACCTTTTCAGATTGATATTTTGCTTAAAATATCGTAATATCTAAATAATTAATTTCTATATTTGAGTTAATTAATTTAAGAGATTGTATAAAAATGATTACATTATAATGGTAAAAATGAATAAAACAAAAATATTATTATTAGAAAATATTCATAAAAATGCTGAATTGATTTTCAGGAAAAATGGTTTTGAAGTTGAAAATATTTCAGAAAGTCTGAACGAAGAAAAATTAATTAAGAAGTTACAAAATATTGATATTCTGGGAATTCGTTCAAAAACCCAAATTAATGAGAAAATAATCAATAATAGCAATTTAAAAGCAATTGGAGCCTATTGTATAGGCACAAATCAAATCGATCTGTATAAATGTAATATTAAAGGTGTAACAGTATTTAATGCTCCTTATAGTAATACTCGAAGTGTTGTTGAATTAGCTATTGGAAATATGATTTTTTTAATTCGTGGAATTTTTGACAAGAGTCTCGAATTGCATAGGGGAATTTGGAATAAATCTGCTAAGAATAATTATGAAATAAGAGGGAAAAAATTAGGGATTATTGGATATGGAAATATTGGCGCTCAACTCTCTGTTTTAGCAGAATCTATGGGAATGAAAGTGCTATACTATGATATCGAAGATAAATTAGCTCTGGGAAATGCAAAAAGATGTGATACTATGGAGGATTTGTTAAAAAATTCTGATATTATATCCATTCACGTAGATGGTAGGGAAAGTAATAAACAATTAATTGGCAATAAAGAGTTTAAATTAATGAAAGATGGAGTGATATTTTTAAATTTAAGCCGTGGACATATTGTAGATGTTGACCAACTTTCTGAAAATATTCAAAAGGGAAAAATTAGTGGTGCAGCTATTGATGTTTATCCCAATGAGCCTGGAAAATATACCGAAGATTTCATTTCTTCTCTTCAAAAACTTCCCAATACAATTTTAACTCCTCATATTGGTGGCAGCACAGTTGAAGCCCAGACAAATATTGCAAACTTTGTTTCTGAAAAAATCGTTGATTTTATGAATAATGGTAATACGGTTAGCAGTGTGAATTTTCCAAATCTGCGTTTGCCGGAACTAGTAAATTCCCATCGATTAATCCATATTCATAAAAATAAACCGGGAATATTAGCTGAAATAAATCATATCCTGGCAAAAAACAACATCAATATAGATGGGCAATACTTAAAGACTAACCTAGATATTGGGTATGTTATCACAGATATATTTAAAAAATATGATAAAAAAATAATTGTCGAATTACAATCTATAAAAAATACAATTGGTTTTAGAATTTTATATTAAGCACATTTTTAATTGATTCTAAAAAATTATTATGTTTTTTGCTGTTAATATTTAAGAAAAATTCATATCTTTGATACTTAAAATTTGATGATTTTTAACAATTGGATTAATAAAACATAGTTCAATGTTGCATTAAAAAATTGACAGGTTTATCATGATTAATCCGATTAAATTTGTTATATACAATCCGATAAATCCTGACAATCCAATCAAAAAATTAAAGGATAATTATGTATTCTTTCAAAGAAATAGAAATAAAATGGCAGAGACACTGGGAAACTGAAAAAACATTTAAAGCCGATGATTTTTCTGATAAGCCCAAATATTATGTACTTGATATGTTTCCCTATCCGTCAGGAGCAGGACTTCATGTAGGTCATCCCGAAGGCTATATTGCAACTGATATTGTTGCCCGATTCAAACGAAAAAATGGATTTAATGTACTTCATCCAATGGGCTGGGACGCTTTTGGATTACCAGCAGAAAATTATGCTTTAAAAACCGGTACACATCCCAAAATCACAACAGATAAAAATATCAATAATTTTAGAAGACAAATAAAATCTTTTGGATTTTCCTATGATTGGGATCGTGAAGTTAATACAACTGACCCGAAATATTATAAATGGACTCAATGGATTTTTCAACAATTATACAAAAAAGGTTTAGCTTCACAGGCAGAAGTAGCTGTTAACTGGTGTCCTGAATTAAAAACAGTTTTAGCTAATGAAGAGATTATTGACGGCAAATCCGAAAGAGGTGGTCATCCTGTCATAAAAAAACCTATGCGACAATGGGTATTAAAAATTACTGAATATGCCGAGAGACTTCTCCAGGATCTTGATATCATTGATTTTCCGGAAAGTATTAAAGAAATGCAGAGAAATTGGATTGGTAAATCTGTCGGCGCTGATGTTCTTTTTCAATTGGAGTCTATTGATGAAAAACTTAAAGTATTTACAACCCGCCCCGATACTCTTTTTGGTGCGACTTATATGGTCATTTCTCCGGAACATCCAATTCTGAATAAAATAGTGTCTGTGGATAAAAAATCTGCTGTTAATCAATATGTGAAAAATGCTGCCACAAAAAGTGATCTTGACCGAACAGAATTAGCCAAAGATAAAACCGGTGTTTTTACAGGAAACTATGCAATAAACCCGGTAAATAATAAAAAAATTCCAATTTGGGTATCAGATTATGTATTAATGTCTTATGGCACAGGCGCAATCATGGCTGTTCCCGGACACGATCAAAGAGATTGGGAATTTGCAAAAAAATTTGAGTTACCAATTATTGAAGTTATTTCCGGAGGTGATATTAATAAAGAAGCCTGGACAGGTGACGGCACATTGGTTAATTCAAATATTATTAACGGATTAGATGTTAAAAATGCTAAGAAAAAAATTATTAAATGGCTTGCTGATAAAGAATTAGGCGAACCAAAAACCAGATATAAACTACGTGATTGGATATTTTCCAGACAAAGATATTGGGGAGAACCATTTCCATTAAAGATTAAAAAGATTACCGGAGAAATTGAATTAGTAGATGAATCTGATTTACCATTAACTTTACCGGAAGTTGAGAGGTATGAACCAAGTGGAACCGGTGAATCACCTCTTGCCAAAATTGATAACTGGGTTAATACAATAGATCCTAAAACCGGTGAAGAAATTTCTTATGATACCAACACAATGCCACAATGGGCTGGCTCGTGCTGGTATTATCTTAGATATATTGATCCGTCAAACGATATGGAAGCCTGGAATCAGAAAAAGGAAAATTACTGGATGCCGGTTGATTTATATATTGGTGGAGCAGAACATGCGGTATTGCATCTGCTTTATGCTCGTTTTTGGCATAAAGTACTTTTTGACTTAGGTCATGTTAGCACACCGGAGCCTTTTATGAAACTCATTAACCAAGGTATGATCCTTGGCGAAGATGGTGAAAAAATGAGTAAGTCCAGGGGAAATGTTATTAATCCTGATGAAATTATTGATAGATTCGGTGCTGATACTTTCAGACTTTATGAAATGTTCATGGGGCCATTGGAAAGAACAAAACCATGGAATACTGCAAGTATAGATGGTATTTATCGTTTCTTAAATCGAATTTGGAACCTGATTTTTGATGAGGATAATAACATTAATAAAGATATTAAGGATATAGAGCCCGATAAAAAAACTTTAATATTATTGCATAAAACCATTCATAAAGTCACCACTGACCTGGAAAAATTAAGATTTAATACTGCTATTTCTCAAATGATGATTTTTATTAATGAAATTACCAATCTTGATATTAAACCAAAATCAGCGATAGATACATTTATCCATTTACTAAATCCACTTGCCCCGCATATTACCGAAGAAATTTGGCAAAAACTTGGAAATTCTACTGAGTTGGCTTATATGAAATGGCCTGAGTTTGAAAAAAAATATTTGAAAGATGATGTCGTGAAAATGGCAGTTCAAATAAATGGTAAAGTCAGAGGTCAGTTTTCAATAGAAAGAGATGCTGCTGATGATATTTGCCTTGAAAAAGCATTTGAATTGGAAAATGTCGCTAAACATCTCGAAAATAAAGAGATTAAAAAGAGAATAGTTGTAAAAAATAAATTAATAAGTATTGTTGTGAAATAATTACTGGTAATTGGCTTCTGGCTATTTCCAATAATTTATCACATCAGAAATCTGCAATCATAAATCACCATTCGGGAAATAATTTCAACATCTCAAGAATCTCGTCCTTTAAGATCACAGCTTTATTAATTTTGAAATCAAGAATGACAAAAGTTACATCAGCTTCTACTGCTGTTTTATTGCTATTTTCTGATTGAATTTCATGATGAATTATTGCGCTCTTATTACCAATCTTTTTTAATCCGGAATAAATTGTTATTTCTTCCGAAAGTCCAATTTGGGTTTTGTAACTTATATTTATATTTACAACTACAAAGGCCAGCCCCTTTTCACGTAATTTTGAAAAATCTATGAATCGCTCATAAATATCCCAACGGGCTTCTTCTAAAAATTCCAGGTATTTTCCATGATTAACATGTTGGTACAGGTCTAAATGAAATCCACGAATCTTTTTTTTGAATGAAGTCGCCATTATTTATCCTTAAATACATCTTTAACCAATGATTCAACTAATTTCTCTGCAGGCAAAAAGGGTACAGTTATCTGACCTGTAGATGAATTTTTTTCATTCCATTTAACAGCCGTTGATATTGCATTTTCATTTCTGGCCCAACTTCGTCTGGCAACTCCACCCATTACATCCCAGGAGAGACCTTTACGAATTATTTCAGCCGCTTTTTCACTGCCATCAAGCAGGATTGCATTACCTCCATTACTTGCTCTGCCAATTCCAACGCCACCACCATTTGATAAAACAACCAGAGTCATACCTCGGGCGACATTTCCGGCAAAACATTGCACAGACATATCAGCCGTTATCCGACTACCGTCATAAATATTTGAAGTTTCCCTGAATGGTGAATCTGTTCCTGATACGTCATGGTGGTCACGTCCTAATAATACCGGGCCGATTTCACCATTTTTAACCATGTTATTAAATTTTAGAGCGATTTCAATACGCCCTTCTTCATCGGCATAAAGAATTCTACATTTTGTGCCAACTACGAGTTTATTTTGGTCAGCTAATTTTATCCAGTTATAATTATCACTATGCAGAGAACTTAGTGCCGGATTAATACATTCCATAGCTGCCTGATCGGTTTTTTTCAAATCCTGATCTTTTCTGCTTAGACATACCCAGCGAAAGGGCCCAAATCCACGATCAAAACAGATAGGCCCCATAATATCTTCCACATAGGAAGGCCAGATAAAACCATCGGAAGTATTCATCTTGTTAGTTGCAATCGTTTTTTCTCCGGCATCAAAAACCGAAGCCATAAAACTATTTCCATAATCCCAGAAATAACTTCCTTTTTTTGTTAGATTTTTAAGTACTTTAAAATGTTTAAGTAAAGATATATCGACTAATTTTTTAAATTCTACAGGATTGTCTTTTAACATTTTTCGCCCTTTTTCAAAGGACATTCCGGCTGGTGTATAACCACCTTCATAAACAGCGTGACAAGAGGTTTGATCAGAAATTAATTCCGCTTTAATATTATTCATATCTACATAATCCAATAAATCAACAATATTTCCGTAATAGGCAACAGACAAAGCCTGACCGGTTTTTCTGCAATCATCAACCCAGGTGAAAATCTCCTCAAGATTCTCTGAAACTTTGCTAACCCATCCCTGTTCATGTCGTGTTTGAATCCTGCTATAATCAACTTCTGCTATAATTCCGATTCCGCCGGCAATTTCCACTGCTTTGGGTTGTGCGCCGGACATGCCACCCAATCCTGAACTAATGTATAATACTCCTGTAAGATCTTTGTTTTCTGCAATTCCAAGGTATTTTCTACCGGCATTTAATAAGGTGATATATGTACCGTGAACAATACCCTGAGGTCCAATATACATCCACCCGCCGGCAGTCATTTGACCGTAATTTGAAGTACCCAGAGCTGCAACCTTTTTGAATTGATCAGGATTGTCCCATTGTCCGACTAACAGTCCGTTTGTGGAAATTACCCTGGGAGCAGTTTTGTTGGTTGTAAAAAGTCCAACAGGATGACCTGAACTAATAACAAGCGTTTGATCCTCACGAATTATTTCCAGATATTTTTTGATAAGCTGATATTGCATCCAGTTTTGACAAACCTGTCCTGTCTCACCATAAGTAACTAATTCATATGGATATAATGCGACTTCAAAGTCTAAATTATTATCAATATTTACCTGCAAAGCCCTTGCTTCGGGAATTCCTTTATAATTATCTATAGGTTTCCCATAAATATTTTCTTTTGGTCGATATCTGTATCCATATATTCTCCCCATCGTTTTTAATTCTTCTAAAAATTCTGGAGCAAGAATTTCATGTAATTCTTCCGGAATATAGCGTAAAGCGTTTTTTAAAGCGATTATGGTTTCTTTTTCTGTTAGAAAAAAACCTCTGTCAGGAGCGCGTCTGATTCCGGGTTGAAATTCAGTTTTTGGGGGCAATTCTGATGAAAGTTTAATTGTCATTGATTTTGATATATCAGTGTTTTGCATAAAACATTTCCTTTTTTTATGAGTACAGTTCCTTTAAAAAAAAATCATTATGTTTAATTATGTAATTTGAAAATATTGATTCGGATATGCAATAGCAAAACAAAAAAAATATGTGAAAAGGGAAACGGACAAAACAGAAAAGTTTTTGATAAAAGGCCTTAATTTCTAAAATTATGATGATTTAAAAAAGATTAATGAGCAGCGCGAAATTCCTTAATAAGTTGGATTATGATAATAGTGTTGAAGATACCAATAACGCCATTTTTTGATATTTTTTATAAGTTTATGACAAATAGCGTGTTACTTGATTTTTCGAAAAACTCCTTTACTGAATTCTGCTCCACAAAGTAACTTGGAAATATTAGTTAAAACTTATTTTCCAAATGAAGATGTATTTTTGCTGTTGAAAAACTATCTCCCTCACCAAAACCATAATCAATTCCAATAATACCCATTCTGGATTCCAATCTCATACCCAATCCGATTGAATTGGGATAATTCATTATATTGATATTATTTTGTTTATATTTATAGTAGCCCTGATCAAAAAAGCCATAAAGCCTACTTGATTCGCCTATTATCCAGCGAAATTCCACTGACGCACACATTACCTCGGCCCCTTTAAAAAAGTCTTCAGGATAGCCTCTAAGATTATTGGCGCCACCAAGCCTGAATTGTTCAGAAAACAACACTTCACGTCCGGATAACCATTTTCCAGCATAATTTCCAATAAAGGATATACATTTATTTTTCCGAATTGGAATAAAAAATTCATATCCAAATTTTGTTTGGGCCTGCCATGAATTAATTTTTTCATCGTTTCCGCTACCGGCAGAAAGATTTAGTAATATTTTATAACCTTTGATTGGATTATTCAGATTATCTCTTTTATCACGATTAAATTCCGCACCAAGTAATTTTGAATTTGTCGCAGATAATCCCAGAATATCACGGCCTCCGGGAGTAGGAATGGTTTTTTCAACAGAGAAATCCAGCAAAATATTTCCAATTTGTGATACATTTTTTCCGAAATTTATTCCAAATTCTCTGATAACTACAAGAGTGTCTCGTAAATCCTGTTTAAAATCTGCTCCGCCGAAATAATTTGTTTTCCATATCCAGGGCTCGAAATATTTCAATTCAATCTTTTGAGAATTGCTATTGATTTTTGACCAATAAACTGAAACTTGTCTTCCCATCCCTCCCAGGTTCATTAATTTCAAATCAATCTCACCGGTAAAATATCCATCTTCACCGGATTTTTCAGGAACATAACCGGCAATCCCACTAAACTCATTATCTGGGACTTCTTCAATATCAAGTACCAAACCATATTTTCCATTTTCAGATTTTACAATTTCCCGGTTTTCAGTTATTTTTAAAAATGAATATCTTCTAAAACCCTCTTTTATTCTTAAGTGCAATTGATTATCATATTTTGAATGTATTTCTTTTTTTAATTGTCTTGATAATAATTTTGGCGAGGTATTTATTAATCCTGCAAAAAAGAATGTATCAATAAATACTTCCTCCCCCCAATCCATTTTAAATTCAGGATTTACAAACAAAGAATCTCCTGATTTACTAAGGTTGATCTGCTTCAAAGTAACAGAAGGATAATAAAATCCCTGGCTTATGGGCAAATCCATCAATTGGTTCGAAAATTCCCGGTAATTATTTTTATGGAAAAATTTATAAAAATAATCAGAAGATAATTTATTGATTATTTCATTATGGTTATTTTCAGATGAATTAACTGTAATATTTCCAAAATATAATGAGTCGGTTTTGATGTTATCCTGTGCAGATAATATTACAAATAATATTATCATAATAACTGTAATTTTTAATATTTTCCTTATTTTTTTAATCATCATGAATCTTTTAAAACATTGCTCTAAGTTCTGCGCTACCAATATTATAAAGACCTCTGACCGGCTCATTCCAACCTTCATAATTAATCCGCGTACTCAGGTTTCTACCAATCCGATATTCCAGAGAAGCGCCCCAGCCATAGGTTAAACCTTCCTGTTTACCATTACTCATTTCCCAGGGAATCAGATTTCCGGCCGGAGTTACTTTTACATTATCAATTTCTGTAAAGAATTTGACCTTTCCCTTTGACCTGACTCTTCTCTCATAACTTCCCTTAAAACCATTTAGAAAGGCTTTTAAATTGTTATTCGCCTTTTGTTCGTCTTTATTTATAATAAATTCAATTTGAAAATTATGAATCCTATGTAAAAGATAGGAAATTTCATATTTACTTTTCAAAGAAAATATATCACGATTTCTTAAAATATTAAAATCCGATTCCCTGATTGTATTTTCAATAGATATTTCAGAATCAAGTTTGGTTTTTTTAACAAATTCACCTTTATACCTGAGTGAATATTTCCTTGAAAGATTCTTTTCCCGGCCTCTGACATCAAGTTGACTGATTCTGTCACCATTGTAAAATCTAAACCGTAGATATCCACGAATAGAACTTAAACGATAATTAATATCCTGCTGAATGATTCTGCTAAAAAATGCCCAGTTTGTATCAATTCCTGATATTGAAAACTGAATTTGTTCCAGAGGATTCTCATTCTTTATCTGCTGTTGCATGCGAATATCAGTTAAAGTTGATATGTTTTTCAGAACATTTTTACGTGACAATCCTTCTATCCTGGCGCCATTAAAATTAATTCGCAAGCCATTTCTAATACTTGTCACAGGCTCTTTAATATTTGAAGGCAAAATTCTGAGGATATAATCTCCCTGGGCATGAGGATAATAATCAGCAAAAGTGGAATCATACAAATACTGCCCTTTTCCTTCGCCGACATAGTAATACCGCAGTTCTTTTTTTACTGTTCGTTCCTCTTCGATTTTTATATTCGATTCCCAATTCACGGGCAATTTTTTGGGTTGCTGTTTCAATACCATTGACATTAAAGAAAATTGTATATCTGACTGATTGTCAATAAAATATTCCTTTTTACGATTTGTAAAATTCCATTCTGCGGAAAATGTTTTCCAATCAATTAATTCACCATTAAAAATTAGATTTCTGGCTATTGATTTATCCTGCCATGAATTTTCAAAATAGGTATCATCTTGTCTGAGAAAAGTTTCAAATTTCCATCTGAATTTTTCAAATTTTTCAGATTGAATACCATAGGTTTGCTCAAAAAATTTAAAACTGTCATCCTCAAATTGACCTACGTTTTTTTCCTCCTGGTAAAAGCTCATATAGGGGTTCAATTTAAAAAATTCAAAACGGGAAAATATTCTTTTCCTGGTCCATCTGCTATTTCCTTTTATAAAATTGGAACTTTTGATTTCTTCCTGAAAAAAATCACATTGTTCGACGAATCGATTTTTAAATGATCCTTTGATTTTATATCGATCTGATTGAAGGTCTCCCCTCTTATATGATCCGCCATCAAGGCTAAAGGAAATTTTTTCCTTTAAATTGTAATTTAAAGAACTCTCATAATACTTCTCACCTTGAGTTGAATCAGAATCCAAATCCCATTTTCTGCGATGTTCAACTTCCTGATTTCTGTCAATTGGATCGAAATTCTCACCGATTTGCCTGATTTTACCCTCAAGAGAAAATGTACCAAGTTTTTCATTTATAGGGAGTTTAAAACTTGATTCAATATTTATTGCGTTCCCGGAATTATTATTGTCATCAATATCGGAAAAGGTATTAACATCAAAATCAGAACGGGCGATTTCTGATTTAATGGAAAAATTTTCTGACGGATTCCAGCTTGTACTAAAATTATATTGTTTATGATTAGATGGTAATTTTAATGGCCTTGCCGGGAGATAAACTGCCATTTCATAATCCTGGGATGTCACATCAGCAGAATTTTTATCAATCCATTCAAAATAGATATATTCTGCAGAATAAACTTTTTTATAATAACCCCGATCTCCAACATTATAAAAAACAGCAGAATGAGTTCCCATATTTGTTCCAACAAATATTAACTTTGAATCCTGCAAAATATAAGATCCAAGACTATCTTCAACTATTGTAGATTGAAATGCAGTATTGGCTTTATCACCTATTTTGGCAAGATGTTTTTTATCATCCTCACTTATAGCAATTTCAATAGGATTTTCTTTATCATCAATTTCATTTATTATTGAAGTTGAAATATTGAGCTTATTACCTTGCAAAGATGTAGAATTATTTGCCAGCCAAATATTTTTTTGGTAAACCAGATTAGAATATTGAAAATCCACTGTAATCCTGGATTCTGAAGTAATCAGACAAGATGTTGTAAAAGTAATTTCACCCGTTGAATAATCAATAATATAATCATTATTTTCGCCCCGTTTCATTAATATTGAATTAATCCAAACCTTTTCAGTTCCTGCCAAAACAATTATCGCAATTTCACCATCTTTTCCTTTTAATTGATAAGGTCCCTGGTTTCCTTCTTCACCAAGAAAATAAACAGAATGATATTGTCCTTTTGTAACAGCCCCGCCTAAAGTAGTTTTACCGGAAAACCTGTTACTTTCTGCTAAAAAACCCTGTAATTTTCTACTATAGGAATTAAAACCCTTTTCTGATAATGATAATTCATAATCGCCAAAGGTAATATCTTCTCTGGGCATATCAACTTTAATAAAAACTTTGTCAATTTCATTTAATGTCTGGGTATTACCTTCCGGCTGAATTGGGATATTTTGATCTGTTAAAGCGCCGATTATTGAAATATCATCACTTATTTTACCTTCCAGTTCAAGATTTAAACCCGATTGGAGAGACATGCCACTTTGGTCGCCTAATGAAATTCCCCGAAAAATTGTGCCTGATTTTAAAAAATCATAATTTTCCTGTGAATTTATTTTTGTAACCGGAGTTGTTTTTAGGATTTCTTTTTGCTGATTTTCCTTCCCGGAGTAAATCCTGGGCGGCTTGTTTACTATTTGCTGAATAGGAATTTCCAAATCTAAAAATTCATAAATTATGACAAGTGTAGTGTTGTTCAAAATTTCTATACCGGAAATTGTACCATTTAGAGAATTTATTTGCATTGAATTAATTGAAATATTTTCATTTGGTAATATTGAAACTGTAGACGGAATGACAAATTTATGGCTTAAATTTATAGTAGTGTCCGATTGAACTACAGTAATTGTATCAATACTTTGAATACCTGCAAATGATGATAATGGCAAAACTAACAATGCGATGAATATGGTTAATTTTGTCCAATTTTTAAGATTATCTATTTTTTTTATTCCATTTAAAATCAAATTATTTCTTTTAATACTTGCTTACTTTTTATCACAGGATTCCACATCATTCTTTTTCAAAAAGATCTATTTTATTCCGGAAATGGATTTATAAAATCACATTTTATTATAACTCCACAGGCTCTAAGCAATAAAAGTTCAGATTTTATAAAAGTTCCTGAAACAAAATCTCGGTTTCCGGTATAACCAAGAATTTCCAGCGCTTTCCATGCTTTTTTCTGAAATGAGTAAAACATAATTTTAGGTGATAATTCCGACAAAACAATTATACCTTCATCCCTGACTATAAAACTTTTGGCTAATATTTTCTCCGGGCATTTAATCTTTAAAATAGGTAAGCCAAAAGTATCATAGCCTAAAATTTCGCCATTTGACTCTAACACAAACAAGCCTTGTTTCTTATTAAATTTAATCTGAACAGGAGATTTTAAAGCAAATTCATTATATTCGATGCCACCAAAACTAAAGATTTCACTATCATTAGTGCTAATTCTATAAATTTCATTGTTTTCTTTCTCAAGAATAAATATTTCACCCAGATTTGTTGTGGCAATTGAAAGTGGATATGGTAATTCAAAAGAATCATCTGAATTTGGAAATACTGTAAGATAATTCAAGGATCGATCAAATTTAACAATACGATGATTATTATAATCTGCCACAAAAACATTCAAACCGGAATTTATACAAATATCTACAGGAGTATCAAAATTATTTCCAGCCCATCCATAGCCTCCATTTTGCTTCAATATTTTACCATTCATGTCTAATTTAATAATTTCATGACGATTTTTTTCCAATAGAAAGATATCATCAAATTTTGAAGCGATAATTGAATTGTATTGTAGATTTTTATGTAAAGTTTTAATATGTATTTTTCCTAAATAGTTCAACTGTCCGAAACCAGGACTAATTAATAAAAAAAATAGTAGAAATTTATAAAGTCTGTATAACATAATTTCACCTTTATTAATAAATATTTACTTAAGGAATTTAAAATGAAAAAATTAAGAGACAAAGAGAGTTCTTGAATAAATGTTTCTTTGATCTGTAATTGAAAACTAATTTTTCAATAATTTATTTGGAAATTGGTTATGAAGATTCTCTATTGCTACATACTTATAAAAAAAATCCAGGAAAATACAATCCTATGAAACTAGGTCGACTTTCATTTGTTTTGAACATTGATTGCAGGCTTTAGTATAAAACGTCGATAATAAGCAAGTAACAAAGCAGTCATAGGAAGGGCAATAATTAATCCGAAAAACCCGAGCATTCTACCCCAAATTGATAGAGATAACAAAATCATCCAGGGATGTAAGCCCGTAACCTTTCCCATGATTTTTGGTACTAAAAAATAATCCTGAAAACTTTGTACAACAATAAATACAATTGTAACTAATCCAATTGCTCCTAAAAAACTTCCACCTGTTTGCAGAGCAAGTAAAACACCCAGAATATAAGCTGGTATTATTCCAATTATTTGCAAATAGGGAACCATGTTTAAAAGTCCAATAAACAATCCTACAACAATTCCCATAGGCAAGCCAATAATTGTGAAACCAATGGCAAAAAGAACTCCAACCGTACTTGCTATTAATGCCTGTCCCCGAAAATATCTTTTCATTCCCATATTAAAATCATTAATAAAATCAGTTACAGTTTCTCTATACATAGGAGGAAGGATCATGCTCCAGTTTTCCCTAAGTCTTTGAAAATCCAATAAAAGAAAAACAAGATATAGCATAATAATTGCCATTCCGGTAATACTTAACAACAACCGTTTTGTATTGCCAATAAAATCAAGCATTCCCGGAATTACTTTTGCGATTACATCCTTTGTTATTATCCAGAAATTCTCAGTTTGAAAGAGTGTAACTGCGTTTGATTCAGATAAAAATTCTTTAGTAATTTTCCAAATATTTTCTGGTAATCTTTCTGCAGCCTGTTTGGCAAGATTGGAGTTTATTATTAACTGAGATAATAATTGCCCCATACTGATAAATTGTTTCAAAATAATTGGTAGAACAATCCATCCTATCAATGAAAATACTGAAATCACTAATAATATGGCCAGAGCAACTGCCAATACATTATATTTAATTTTGGATTTTATCAATACAACCAATGGATTAATTAAATAAGCTAATAATCCTGCAATTGCAAAGGGAATCAGAACAGGACTAAGATATTGGAGAATTATTATTGATCCGACACAAACAGAAATTACAATTATTATTCTTGTAACTCTGTCAAATGTATATGGTTTATTATCTAAAATCATTATCACCTCGTTTAATTGGCATAATATATGAATAAATCATTTAGTGACAAAGAAAAAGGTTAAATGAAAGATTCATATTTTAATTAGTATTATTTAATATTTGTTAACTTAAAAAATATAGGATTCTAATTTTATTTAGTTATTAAGTTTGATCCTGTTAATTTAGTGTATTAAATTTGCTATAATTTCTTAATAAAATTACCATTGTACAAGAAATTCTACTCGGCGATTTTTCTGTCTGTTTTCCGGGGTGGAATTATCGACCAAAGGATCAAATTCAGATTGTCCGGCAGCAGTTAAAATGCCAGGACTTACTTTAACTGATTCAATTAAGTATTTTACTACTGAAAGTGCTCTGGCTGTTGACAATTCCCAGTTGGATTTGAATTCTGTTGTATTTATTGGAATATTATCTGTATGCCCAGTTATAGTTACCTGGCGTGCATTTTCATTTATAGACTTACCTACAATATCAAGAATGGGAAAAGCGACTTGTTTAATATCATCTTTTCCTGTATCAAATAAAACTTTGCTACCAAGACGAATCAGCATCCCTCCTTCTGTCATTTCAATTGAGAGTTCATCGGCAACACCCATTTGCTCTGCCATTTCCCTGACTTCTTTTACAATTTGCTGATATACTTCAACCTTAGACGAACTTGGTTTCTGGGGACGACTATGCGATGATGATGGAATAGACTGGGCACGATTTGGCATAACACCAAATGCTCCCTGTAAGGCAAACATGACAGGCTCAAATTTTGTTGCATCCATTTCTGCAAATGCAATTAACAATACAAAAAAACAAAGTAAGAGTGTCATCATATCGCCATAAGTTGTCATCCATGCTGGCGATGATGGTTCTTCTATTTCTTTTTTTTCTTTCTTTTTTCCCATTATAAAATTATTTATTCGGTATCAAATCCACTACGTGCTTTTGGAGGTAAAAAGTTTAATAATTTACGACCTAAATTCCGTGGATGCTCACCTAATTGAATAGCTAAAACACCTTCTACAATAAGTTCTTTCATTAATAATTCTTCATCCGAGCGGCCTTTTAACTTTCCTGCAATAGGTAAAAATAGCAAATTAGCAAATAATGCCCCATAAAAAGTTGTAATTAATGCAGTTGCCATACCACCACCGATCTGTGACGGATCATCCAGACTCTGCAACATATTAATCAATCCAATTAAAGTTCCAACCATTCCGAAAGCCGGACAATAAGTGCCTAGTGCCATAAAAATCTGTTGCCCCTTGGCATGTCTGTCGCCGATAAAACTTAATTCAGATTCCATAACCTCACGGATTGTTTCCGGTTCGGTTCCATCAACTGCCATTTCCAGACCATTTTTCATAAATTCATCATCAATTGTTCCAAGAGCTTTATCAATAGCCAGAATACCTTCACGACGTGCTCTCTTTGATAAATCTACAAATAATTCAATGATATCTGTTGGACTATTAGCGCTTTGAGTAAAAGCCTTCCTGACGACACCCATCACCCCAAGCACTTCGTTTAGTGCAAAATTTACAAAAATTGCAGCAAAAGTTCCCCCGATTACAATCATTAATGAGGGAATATCAATAAATGTACTAAGTTTTCCATTTCCCAGAATTGCTGCTACTATTAAACCAAGCCCTGAAATAATTCCGAGTATTGTTGCTATATCCATAAACGTCCTGTTTAAAAAATCCTATACTATATCAGTATAAACAATTAAATCTAAATTTTCAAATAAAAAAATCTAATAATCCTATCCCCTTATAGGGACAGGATTATTTGCTTAGATTTAGATCATTAATTTTCAATCATCATTATCGTTTTAATCTGGCTGCCTGATCTGCTACTTCTTCAAAAGTATTGATCACTTTTGCTGCGGCCTGGTATGCATTCTGAGCTTCAATTAACTGGGTAAACTGATCTGCTATATCAACAGTCGAAATTTCCAATGATTCTGATTTAATTTCAGAATCCTGGGAATCCGCTTTTCCTATCAATGCTATTCCACTATCATCAGTTGTCGTAAAGTTACTTTGTCCAATTTTCTTTAATCCGCTGGGATTATTAAACTTAGCAACAGCCAACTGCCCCAATACTGTTTCCTGTCCATTTGTAAAAGCACCAAGAATACTACCATCAGTATCAATTGAGAAACTATCCAACCTGCCTGATTTAATACCATCCTGATCAGTTACCTGCAGAGTAGAAACTGATTGAAATTGTGAAATTGATCTTGTGCCATCTTCTGAGGCAGCGTGGATATTAATATCAAGAGAATCACTACCATTCCCGGGATCTAAGGTTAAAGAAGTAGCACCATTATCAAAAGAAAATGAGACCAGTGCACCTGATGAATCAAAAAGTACTTTACCTGAAGAACCTGCTGTGATTGTTTCATCTCCACTTGCTGAAGCGCTCCATAACCATTCTCCCGGATTTTCAGTTTTTTCAAAATCAAGAGTTAGATTGTGATTATCACCTAAACTATCATATATAACTACTGAAGTAGATACGGTTCCGGTAAAACCTTCATCTGAGTTAATAAAACTGGGCAATGTTACTAAACCGGTGTTACCAGACGCTGCTGAAATTGAAATCTGGGTATCACTATCACCCGCTAAATCATCAGTTAATATCAATTTTCCATCTATAATATCAGCATCTCCATATCCAGCATAGGCAGTATCAATCACATCAACAATGTCTTGTAACGTATTTCCATCAGCATAAGTATAGGTTGATGTGATAGTATTACCGGCACTATCTTTTCCTTCAATATCAAGGGCATCTCCTGCCACCATATCGGTAGTAACTTGAAGAAGATCATTAATTTGGGTTAATGTAGTTGCATTTGCACCTGATGTAGATGATGCTCCACTGACAAAACCAAGATTTCCCAAAACATCAGTTGTTCCACTTTGAAGGGTGATTTTTGTATCGGCAAGTCCGTCTATAGTACGGAATTTCAAAGTTCCACCACTATTTAGTGCTTCTACCTTTCCGGTTAAATTCGCATTTGAAGCAATTTGTGAATTTATTTCTGTAACCACAGCATCTGTATCTGCATAACTACCTGCTGTCAAAGTAATTGTTTCACTAAAATTATTACCAAGGGAATCTTCCAAATCCAATCCAAATTCATCATCAACTCCTGCATTAACTGCTAATGGAAATGTTATGCCTGATGATAATAAAGTTGCTTTAGTTGTATAAGCAGAGCCTGTTTCCCAGACTTCTGTTATTGATTCAAGACCGGAATTCAGATTACCGCTTAAATATGCGTTTTGGGTTGCTTTGGCAGGCATTACAAGATTTGGATCAATAATTATATCTTCAACTTTTGTACTTTTTGAACCTAATGAACTTGAATTTGCTGAAATATTATTCATCCAGCCCTGAACATTAAAACCGTCAACATTTACTAATTCTCCTTTTTCATTCAGTTCAAATGCGCCAGCCCTGGTATATACTTTTTCTTCGCCACTATCAAGCAGAAAGAAACTATTACCTTTAATGCCCAAATCTGTAGGACGACCAGTAAAGGTTATTGAGCCTTGTTTAAATTCAAATTGTGATACTCCGGCAACACTGCCCAGAGTTTCAAGAAAAGTCATTCTTTTTCCTTTAAAACCGGGAGTGTTTAAGTTTGCTATGTTTTCACTTAATAATTCTATTCTTTTTTGATGATTATTTAATGCTGATACTGGTATTGCAAATGATAAAGCCATTTTGTTTCTCCTTCTTTTTCCGCCTCTGTCATTTAGCGGAAACAAGGCTTCCCTTTCGGGTCCAGCCTATTATTTATTATGTCAAACTATTGCTACACTATCAATGTTGGTAAAAACATTGCCTTGTGTTTTTGCTTGTGGCACTGCTGTAACCACTGTTTTATTTTTAATGCTAACTATGTATGCATTATTGTCAACAAGAACCAATGAGTTAATAGCTCCTTTGGTTTCTGCCTGTTGTACTCCATTATTTAAACGTGCCAATTCAGATGGAGTAATTGGGATTTTTCTGTCATTAAGCCGTTTTAAAGCATGAGAAGAAAATTTAAGCCCTCGTATTTCACCAAATTTCTGAGTTAAAATACTCGAAAATGAACTATCTTGCTGAGATTTCTTTACTGGTGAAACATTTGGCTGGTGATGTCCCTGTTTTATTTGGCCAATGTTTTGGTTAACTTGTAATTCACTTACTTTCATCATTTTCTCCTGATTAAGATGGAGCTCCTATTTCCATTACATCTGAAAATGGTGCTTCAGTATCTTCAATTAACAAGAATGAACCATCTTCTGAAAAACGTACACCTGTTACTATTCCCACCATCATTGGTGATATTTGAAGTGTATTTCCTGCGTTATCTAAAGCAGTAATTTCAAAAGTATAATCAGCTTCCGGTAAATCACTCATTTCCTGTGTAATATCGATAGAATGTTCGCCACTACAATAGGAATGCTTATCAATAGTTTTTACAACATTTCCATCATAATCTTTAATCTTAATCATTACATTATCTGCAATTCCTGACAATTTGAAAGAAACTGTTGATGACATTTCACCATCAATATTTTTTGTTACAACTGAATTGCTGGCGATTTTTGCCTGTTTCCCAACAATAGTTGTAGATAATGTATTATTAATTGCCTGAGTCAACATCAGATCTAATTGAACTCCCTGTTCTAAAGTTGCATTCATGTTACTCATTTGTTCTACCTGGCTGAATTGAGCCAATTGGGCAGAAAAATCCTGTCCACTCATTGGTGACATTGGATCCTGATGTTGGAGTTGAGCTGTCAACAGTTTCAGGAATTCATCCTTACCCATTTGGCTATTGTGATTTGCATCTACATAGCCCGTTGGATTAGAACTACCTCCAATTGCTCCTGTTTCCATCATTATGATACTCCTTTCATTTTATGCTAATACTTCCATTGTGTTGTAGCCGTAATCTCTGGTGGAAATCGGCTGTTTGGTTTCTTCGGTTATTGCTTCGTTATAGAAATTTTTTCTCTTATCATTTTTATTTGTTGAATGGTTGTTTCCAGATGCTCTTTGATTTTCTTTTTGATTAACTTCTACATCTAATGAAGCAAGACCCTGTCCTTTTTGATTTAACTTTTCATTGATTTCGGGTAAAAGTTTTTCTACCGCAGTTTTTATTTCTTCGGATTCTACTTTGATCAATCCCTGGCTGTATGATCGTTCTTTTACAAATTCAATCTCAAGTTTGCCATAACTTTTTCCATCAATTTCAAAACTGGTTTTAGTTATTTTAGTATTCATTGATTGGCTTATTACCTGAGTAATTTTTTGTACCAATTCTGAAAACCTTGTTTTTGAAACCAATGTATGTTGTTGTGGTGTTAAAACTTTATTCATCATCTGATTATCAACAGAGGCTAAACCTTCAATTTTGATATTTTCAGATTTAAAATTTCTATTTTCCACAACAGGATTATTAGCAAAATTATCTTTATTGACTTCTTTGTAATTTTTCATCTGTTCTTTTACAATTTCATCAGAATAAGAGATACTATTTTCTCTTTCAATATTTGAATTCTGTTTAAAATGTACCTCAGATGTGTTACGACCTTGCATTTTGGAAATCCATGGTTGATTAGTGATAACATTTTTTTCAGGAACGTTGGTTTTTAAATTTTCCAATGTTTCTGAATTTCCTTTAAGATTTTTGATCTCTGATTGTTTAGTTGAAATTTCTGAAAATCCGGCATCTTTTTTTACTGATTCATTTTTTGGAACAGAATTATTACTTTGAGAATTAACATCAGGTTGTTTAGAAGCAACTTGCTGTTGCTGAACCGAAGCTTTGACATTCTCACTAATTTCTGTTTCATTTATGCTTTTAATAGCCTCCTGAATTACTGATTTGATACTCGGTTTTGCCTGGATATTATTCTGGCTTACCTGGCTTGGTTTTTCAGATTTAACAATTGTTTCACTAACAACACTATTCAATTTCACCTGATTTTGATTAGTTTGCTTTGGAATTATTTGTTTATTTCCGTTTACTTTTTCTTTTGAAGAAATATTGTTTTGATTTGAAGCGATCTGATCCTTATGCTCAGATGTAGCTTGTTTTGCTGTTTGATTTCTATTTTTTCCGATTTCTGAATGATTTTCCAATTTCCCAGCTAATTCTTTTTGTAAATCGGTTTTTTCAGAATTTTTGAAATTTGCTAAAATCTCTTTTTTCACTTCGGCATCCAAAGTTGGATTATTTTTCAGGATTTTTTCTAATGGCTTACTAATATTTGCTTTGACAACATTATCGTTTGATTTTTTGACAGTTTCATCTTGGACCAGAGTATTTAATTTTGATGATTCAGTATTTATTTTATTTTCAACTGTAGCAGTTTTTAATAATTCTGAATCCTGAGTAATAACCTTTTTTTGGCTATTTGCAGATTTTGTATTAACTACATGGACTGCATTATTAGTTATTTTTGCAGTTTTTGTATTATTTTCAGAATTACTTAATTGCTGTTTTAATACATCTGGTTTGTGATGAATATTCTGTATATTTTCCTTTGTTGCCTTAATAACATTTTGTAAGACAGCCTGATTTGAGGATACCTTCTTTTTCCCATTAATAATTGAAGTCAAAATATTTTTTGTTTGAGCAGCAACATTTGTTGTTTTCAAATGTTGTACCTGGTTTTCAACATTGCTTTTATTTTTTACCAATGTTTGTTTTACTTCTGCAATCAGGGCTTTATTTTCGATTACTGTTTCTGTTTCTTTTCCTGTCGAAACTTTTTCTGCTCCCATAGTCTGATTTTCCAGAACTTGTGTTTTGTCCACAGTTTTTTTATTAACTTCAATTAATTGGGCAGGATTTTCATGGGTTTGAAATTCCTCTGGTTTTTTGGTTTTTTCTCCTTTCATTTTTTTAATCTTTTTGTTTTGGTTTTCAACTAAATTCTGCTGGGAAAAATTAGTTTTTTTTGAATTCATAATTTTTTCATTAGAATCAATTTCAGGAAGATTTTCATAGACCTCATTGAACGGAGGTCTAGCTTTGCTATTTGTAAGAACACCTATTTTTAATAGGATATTCTCATTTTCGCCAAGATTTGTATTTATGGCTAGATTATTCACTGTTTTCTCCGTTTACTCATTTTTCTTCTTTTTTGTTATTTCCTGTTAAATTCTAATCAAAAAGCATCATTTCCACGCATCAATGTCTCAATTCATGTGCCATTCGAATAAAATTGGAATTCAAAACAGAATAAAATTTTATTTAATATTTTTAATTAAGTCTTGTTTTTTAATAAATTATTAAAAATTAAATTAATTTATTTTTCTATATATATTATCAGTATCATTGATAGAATTATTTAGTAGAAAAGGAGGAAATTATTTCCATTTGATTGAATAATAAGTACAAAAAATGCCAAACTCATAGAATCTGGCATAGAAGATATAATTAGTTGTTTAAAAAAAAATTATCTATAATTGATTAAAATATTCCTGAATCTGAGCTTTAGTCTGTTCATATCCACTGGAAATTGCCTCTTTAGCACGCCAAAATTCCCACAATTTAAGACTTGAAACATCAAGATCAATTAACAATTCAGGTTTTACAATTTCGATTTCTTTTTTAGTTAATTCTGTTATTAGGATTTCCAAAGAATGATATCCTGTTTTTGTCATCCTGGGAATATTTGTTTTTTGGAAAATATTTGCATTTTTTACTACATCGATAAGTTTTTCAAAAATATTCTCATCCTTTGAAGACTCTTTTACTTTTAGTTTTTCTTTTAAATTAATAAACTCGCCTTTTTTATTAAGAAGGCTGGTTTTAAAAAGGTTAAAGCCAATAATAAAATCGGAATTTCTTTCACGCAATACTCTGATTGGCAAATTATCCCGCAAACCTCCATCTGTAAAAAGCATCTCATATTTTTGATAAGGCAAAAAAATACCTGGAACAGAAATACTTGCTCGAACCGCATCAATAAGATTTCCTTTATAAATATACAATAAATTACCTGATCTCAGATCAACAGAGGATGTAATAAACTCTATAGGTAAATCTTCAATATTAATATCGCCTAAATGTTCCTTCAAAAAACTAATAACATTTTTATCATCAACCAATGCCCCTCTTTGTAAAGAAGGTGTCAAAAGATTCACTGTTTTTTTAAAATCTATTGACAAAGCAATTTTTTCAATATCCTCAGCAGATAAACCTTTAGCGAACATCGCTCCTATAATAGCTCCGGCACTGGTTCCGGAAATGATTTCCGGTTTAATATTATTCTCTTCAACGATTTTTAAAGCACCAATGTGTGCCATTCCTAGCGCTGCGCCACCACTAAAAGCAAAACCAATTTTATTTGCCTTTCTAATATCTTTAAACATATTTTCTACCTCAAAATTTTATGTGTTCAATCTACAGCATTGGCTTGTTAAAATATATAATTTTCAATGATTTTTCATCCATTCATTTTTTAAAATTGCATAAACCAAATCATCATGCCATTGACCATTTGCAAATATACTTTCTTTAAAATGTGCTTCTTTTCGAAAACCCAATCTCTCTACCAATTTTATAGAATTCACATTTCCGGGATCAATAGATGCGATTATTCGTCTCTTATTTAATTTTTCTATAAGGAAATTTATCATAGCTGTCACACACTCAGTTGCATATCCTTTTCCATGTTGATTTTTATCAAGAGTAAAACCAATTTCAACCTGTTGTTTATCAAAATCAAAAAAATGAATTCCAACATCTCCTATTAATTTGTTGTTTTCCAAAAGATTTATTGTGAATTGAAACCAGGTACCTACAACATCGATTTCTGAAGCGACTCTATGTTTAATAAATTCATATACATCATTAATAGTTTTTGGAATCCAACCCTGAAATTTATTAGTGATTGAATCTGAACGGTATTTAAAAATTGCATCCGCATTTTCCAGCCTGACCGGACGTAATACCAATCTATTGGTTTTAATTTCTATATAATTTTTCATAATTACATCTCTATGTGGCAAAAGACCGGATAATGATCTGATGCTATTTTAGAAATACCATTTTTTTCAATAACATTGCCGGAATTCATTATGTATTTAACTGATGAATTTGGATGCAACATGCCCGGAGATACAAATATGTGGTCAAGCCAGGCACGGTGATTTTTGGAATTCGCAACTATTGGGTCAGGATATTCGGTAGTCCACATTTCCTGAGGTTTATGAATATTATAAAGATGATAAAGAGTATTATGAATAATTTTATGAGGTTCATGAATGTTTCCGGTAATAGTTTCAACAGCACTGGCTCCAACCTGTTTCTGGAAGTAATCCATACCAATTTCATCATTCAAATCACCCATAATAATGATTGCCCGATCAGGATCATTTTCGAGAATCTGATCAATTCGTTCCCGCACTTTTTTACTTTGGGCATGCAGTTTTTTTCTATTTGCAAGGGCCAAATGCTGATATTTGTAAATATCCGATACCGAAAAAACGCCTTTTGATTTAAAAGACAATAGAATTACCATAACTTCTTGCCCGGAATTTTTATTTCTAAAAACTACTTCAAGAGGTTTTCTTTCAAATTTTAGTACTTCTTCAATAGAGTCACCATCAATATCTTCTATCCAACTTTTATAAAATTCAACATTTTTGTCAATATGAACTATTTCAAAGGGTTCACGAAAATAGAACACCAGATCCTGTTTTCCTCTTTTTATATGGCTTTTGCCTATTTGATAATTTAAATCTGCTAATTTTGTTTCTGTCAGAAAATGCTCATGATCTCTGGTTTTATCAGAGGCTTCCACAATTCCCAGAATATGGGGAGCAGCATTATAAATGGTTTCAGCAATTGCAGACGCTCTATTAGTTTCTCCCTGTCGAATTTTATTACTCTTGAAAAGATCTTTCATTCTTTCGATATTATATGACATTACTAAATATTTCATTTGCTCCTCATTCTTATTTTCATGAACTCAATTTATCTGCAATAAATAATAAGAATAAAAAATAAATATATCTAATAAAAATATACATCTCAAAATTTTTCATAAGTCCTTATTGATGAAATAGTAAAAAGTGTAATTCCTGTTATTGATTTGAAAATAATAATATTTCCCCTTTGCGTCTCAGCGACTTTGCGGTAATAAAATAATTTTCGAATGAA
>JAOZSR010000117.1 GCA_029939575.1 Fidelibacterota bacterium | reverse complement strand
GAATCTCCTACAATTATCGACGAGATTCTTCGTTGCTACGCTACCTCGGACTATGTCCGGCTTACGACGGAAAGACGACTTGGAACCTTTTTACGATTCCATCCAACAGGATCAATAAAATTTGAAAATTTGTGAATTCTTTCATGTTTTTAAGCTCAGGTATTTATAAATTCCCCCATGAATCAAAATAAACAATATATAAAAGTTGTATTTCCTTCAAAATTAAGATCTGGTTTTACTTACGAGGTTCCGGAAAATTTTACTACTCCATTACAGCCTGGACAACGGGTTGTCGTTCCTTTACATAATATTAAAAAAGTAGGTTTTATAGTTGATATTTCTGACCAGGAACCAACAGAATTCAAGACTAAACCTATCACAGAGATTATAGATCAGAAACCAATTATTCCGGCAGAAATGTTTGAGTTTTTGAAAAAACTCTCATCCTATTACCTTGCACCTTTGGGGAAAACCCTGGCTGCTGCGATTCCGTCAGAATTCCAAATGCAAAAGAAACGACATCTCTATTTAACCGGAAACAGGGCTGACGTTCCGGATAAATATCATGTAATTTATCAAATTGTGATGTCAAAACCGGATGGTGTTTTATTTACCGAGATTCATAAACATTTTTCAGCGGCTTTGATAAATGAAGCCGTGGATTGGCTGAAAAGAAAAAATCTCATTTCAGAATCTCCGGAGTTTATAAAACCCGAGCCGAAAATTCACAGGGAAAAAGAGATTAGTTTGTCTGGTATCATTAAAGATGATGAACTGGAAAAAATTAAAAACAAAGCTCCACGTCAATATGAAATCCTGACTTTTTTACAAAGGAACAGATCAAAGGCCCGGCAAGATAAAATCAGGCATTTTTCTACCAGCGCCATGAAATCATTGGCTGATAAAGGGCTGATAAATATTAATTATATCGATGTAACTTATGAGCGGCTGTGGTCAGGTCACGAGGATAAACATAAACACATTGATCTTAACAAAGACCAGGTGAATGCTTTTGAAACAGTTAGAGATGCTCTTGCAACAGGCAACTACTCTCCTTTTCTTTTGAGGGGCGTTACCGGAAGTGGAAAAACAGAAGTATATATTCGCCTGATTCAATCAGCCCTGGATATGAATAAAAGTGCTATTATCCTGGTGCCGGAAATTACTCTGACAACTCATTTGGCAACTCGTTTTCGGACTGTGTTTGGGGAGAATATTGCTATCTGGCACAGCAACCTTACCACACCACAAAGAGATAAAATCTGGCGGTCTGTTTTAAGTGGTGATATTCCTGTTATAATTGGAGCCAGGAGCGCTCTTTTCCTACCTATGAAATCCCTGGGATTAATTATTGTTGATGAGGAACACGATTCTTCATTTAAGCAAAAAGATCCTGATCCGCGCTACAATGCCCGTGATGCTGCCTTACTCAGAGCCTCTCTGTGTAATGCTACTGTTTTATTGGGTTCGGCTACACCGAGTATTGAAAGTTTATATAATGGTCTGGTGGGAAAATTAAGCCGTCTTGATCTGCCAAAGAAATATTCAAAATCTGCACCTCCCATAATTCACGTTGTTGATATGATCAAAGAGTATAAAAAAGTGTACAATAAAAAAGCGCCTATTTCTTCATTTTTGATAAACAAAATCAAAGAAAAAACTGAAAAGGGTGAGCAGGTTTTACTTCTTCAAAACCGAAGAGGATATTCCAATGTAATTCTTTGTGCATCCTGTGGCTGGACACCAAAGTGTACAAATTGCGATATTTCTATGACCTATCACAAAATCAAGGGAAAAATGGTTTGCCATTATTGTGGTCATGAAACTCCACCACCTAAAACATGTCCGAAATGTTTTAACAAAGATTTTTTATATCCCGGACATGGAACTCAAAAAGTTGAAGACGAGTTGCGGGAAAATTTTCCTGATTTAAAAGTTGCCCGTCTTGATATAGATACAGCGCGGAAAAAAAATTATACAAAAAATTTATTAAATGATTTTGATAATGGTAAAATTCAGGTGATTATTGGTACTCAAATGATTGCAAAGGGTCTTGATTTTCACAATGTCTCTCTGGTTGGAGTTTTGAACGCTGATATTGGTTTGTTTATGCCGGATTTTCGGGCAAGGGAAAGGGTTTTTCAACTGCTTTACCAGGTTTCGGGACGAGCTGGCAGGGGTTCTATTCAGGGTGAAGTTATTTTGCAGACTTTTAATGTGAATGATTTTACAATTCAGGCTGCGATTCAACAGGATCTGGAAAAATTTGTTAATTTTGAATATCATGAACGCAATCCGATGAATTATCCGCCCTTTGGTAGAATTGCGTTGTTGCTCATTTCAGATTTGAATTATCATAAGGCTGAACAGGTTGCCGGAGAGGTTGTGAAATTTTTAAAAAAGGACAGCCAAAGATTGAATATTCTCGGACCTGCGCCTGCACCCATAGCGCGTATCAAAAACCGTTTTCGGTTTATTATAATCTTAAAATCGCGTAAAGAACATGATGGGAATGGTACATTTCTCAGGAATCATATTGCTAATTTTGTAAATTCTAAAGAATATCAAAGACTCTCCAGGCAGGCTCGCGTTTCAGTCGATATTGATCCGCTTGATTTGTTATAATAAAAAGTCAGGGCAGAGATTTTGCATTGTGTGAAAACTTTGAGTTCACAATGACTGTTTTTGAAGAGTCCAGATCTATGGAACAGGAATAATGAATTGCCAGATTAACACAATGACAAATAATGTTTTTTTCTCAGAAAAAGGCAGTAATCTATTTGGCTTCTTGAAAAAGGAATTGGGACTGACAGGCCTCTTCATCTCGGGTGGGCGACAATTCAGATTGTTATTCGTCATTGTGTTATTGATGCTTAATATTCTTTATGGGTACACTTTAACACAAGACCAGATCAAGATTTCATATCCTAAAGGTTACGAACAACTTGCGAAATTTTCCCGGAATACAATACATCAAAATATAGATCAAATTGCCCAAATTGTTGGGGCAACAGAACCAAAAATCACTCTGTTTTTAGTAAATAATATTGACAGTTTGATTAATATTACCGGTAATAAAATTCCTGAATGGGCGGCCGGAGTAACCCTGACAAACAAAAATATTATTGTCATGAAAACACCGGATTTTTTAAAAAGCACACTTAGACAGTACAAGACAACTCTTATACATGAAATGGTTCATTGTATCCAGGGGCAGGTGGTTCCTCTGAATCTTACGCCGGCCTGGTTTAATGAGGGTTTGGCAGAATACATTTCAGAAGAATATGATCTTCATAAAAAAGTTATTTTATCTCGGGCGATTATCAAAAACAGGATTATTCCTTTGCAAGAAGTTACAGACTTGATAAATTTCAGTCATGTAAAAGCAAGGTTGGCTTATGCAGAAAGCAGTTCCGTTATTGAATTTTTGATATATAAATTTGGATTAGAGGTTATTCATGAGATTCTGAATACAATGAAAGAGGGAACTTATTTTGCTAAAAGCCTTTCAATCCACACAGATATAGATTTTTGTGATTTTCCATATTTTTGGAAAAAATATATTTCACAACGTTATAAGTGGGTATTTATGCTGGACATTCAAAATATTTTATGGTTAATTATGCCGATTATGGTTATCATTGGATTTTTAATTAAAAAATATCGTAACCGTAAAGTGCTTAAAGAATGGGAAATACTTGAACAGGAACACGAAAAAATTTTAGATTGAAAACGTAAACAGGGGAAATAATAAATTTGAAGTTTTTATTTATAAAAAATATTAGAAATTCAACAATAATTTTAATTCTGTTCTGTTTGGCGAATAATAATATCTTAAAAGCGCAGGCCCAATTCCAGGGAATTAATCATCCGTTAACGTCGCGCGGATGGGCTATGGGGGCTGCGGTTTCTACGATATCTCAGGATGGATCGGGTATAATCAGTAATCCGGCAAATCTGGATCTGGCGCCACGTTCCTGGCAGATTAATTATACGGGATTTGTGCTTGATATTAATTCTACATCTTCTTATGGGATTTTTGATTACGGAAAGCATAATTCAATTGGTGTGGCAATTACTGCTCTTGATTATGGGCAATTTACAGAAAGAGATGTTGAAGGTAATGTTTTAGGAAATTTCCAGGCAAGTGATCAATATTTCAGCCTGATTTTTGGGCGATCCCTTTATAACAAAATCAGTGTTGGAATTTCCGGTTCTTTTATGAATTCCAGCCTGAATACTAAAAATGCAAAAGCCCTGGTAGGAACAATTGGTATTAAATATTTTAATCCGGAGACAAATTTTGCATTAGGTCTGAGTTATCGATCAGCGGGGAAATTTTTTTCCGGATATATTCTGGATAATGAAAAAATGGAATCGCTAATTACTTTTGGAGTATCTAAGCGGCTGGCTCATTTACCATTATTAATTTCTGCTGATGCCTATAAAGCTTATGACGATGAATATATTGGCAAATTTGGCGGTGAGTTTCATATCGGGCAGCGATTTTTCCTGAGGCTGGGAACATCTACTCGCAGATTCCAAATTCAATCCAGGCAAAATTTAAATAGTTTTTTAAGTGCATCTTCGATTGGTATTGGGATCAGTATGCAAAAATTTAATTTTGACCTGGCCTTTATATCTTTGGGCGATGGGGGAAATATATCTTCCTATAGTATTTCCGGAAAATTTTAACTATTTTAATGTGAGAGTTTATGAGAAATAAAATACTAATATTATTGTTTTGCATTATCCTGATTTTGTTATCATCCTGCGAGCGAACTGAGGAAGAAAAAATGAGTTATATATATGATGTTGAACCAATTTTTATTTCTTCCTGTGTTCTATGTCATACAGCAGGCCATTATTCCAATCTGGACCTAAGCAGTTATAACGGCTTGATGGCTGGCGAAAGTCTAAATGGACCTGTTATCAAGGCTTATTACCCCGACTTGAGTTTGTTGTTTGAAAAAATCGTGGCCGAACAACCTAGTATCGGATCACCAATGCCTCTGGGCGGATCGGCTTTGACCGGAACAGAAATCCAGGTCATAGAATTGTGGATTTTTGATGGTGCAAAGAATAATTAATATTAAAAGCTTAAACTGAAAGAAATATACCGGTAAACAAACCGGATTGATTTTGAAAGGAGCAAGTTTTGACTGAAAAGTTTGCAAATGTTACAGTTTTAAATCATCCATTAATCCAGACAAAAGTTGGAATTCTAAGAAATGTTTCAACAAGCAACCAGGTTTTTCGATCAACTTTAAATGAAGTTGCCTCTCTGATGGTTTATGAAGTTTTCAGAGACTTTCCTGTCAAAGAACTGGAAATCCGGACGCCCCTGGAAAAAGTGAATGTAAAGCAGTTGTCAAGGGGCATTACGCTGGTGCCGATTTTAAGAGCCGGTTTGGGAATGACAGATGGTATTTTGCAATTGATACCAGAGGCTAAAGTCGGACATATTGGATTGTATCGTGATAAAAAAACTCTGGAGCCTGTTGAGTATTACAGTAAATTCCCATCCAATCTATCTGAAACCGAGGTAGTTGTGATTGACCCAATGTTGGCTACAGGTGGTAGCGCCTGCACTGCTATTGATTTTATCAAAAAAAGCGGAGGTAAAAATATTCGTTTTGTTTGCCTGGTGGCGGCTCCTGAAGGAATTATTAAGATGACCGATCTTCATCCGGATGTTCCAATTTTTACAGCAGCCATGGATCGGGAATTAAATGATCATGCCTATATTTTGCCGGGATTAGGTGATGCCGGTGACAGGATTTATGGAACGGAGTAAAAAATTGATCCGCTAAATAGGATTAATGGAATCTAAACAATTTAAAATACTGGAAATAAATTTATTGCGCGGGGGAAAGGAAAACCTGTTTTTCGTGTTTTGAGAGTAAATCCAGGCGATTGGTTTCATATATGAGTGCATCTCCTGATGCTCTTAGTTCACAAATCTTTTCTTCACCCATCGAGAAAATTGTCAGGGAATTTTTCCCTGATTCAATACAGATTCTTTTTAATAATGGATTAACTTCCGTTTCCTTTTCTATAATTGATTGATAAACCCGTTCCCATTCCCACTCAATTAAATTATCAGAATATTGTTCTTTTAATTTGCCGATAGCAATATTAAAAGCTCTGCAAATTATATTGGCTCTGGTTTCTGTTTTTGATGGTGTTTTGATATCATCAAACCAAGATGACTCACCTAATAGCATCAGGAAAATGATATTGTTTAGTGCCCGTTCTCCGGAACTTAAAAATTGATGCAAAACCAGAGGTCCGGCAAGATCCATTTCGTCTTTATAGGTTTGATTAATAATCTCCAATAAAATATAATTAAAAATCGTCGTCTCAATCGATTTGTTAGTTATACTATAATCCCAGTTTTTCAATAAAGTTAAACACTGATGTTCAATAGCATCACTGTCTTCTTTCAGGTTAATGGATTGTAAAACAATTGATAAAATTGTCCTGGCAATCGCTGAATATTGTTTAGAATAATAGTTTGTTATTTTTTGCATATTGGTTTGTGGATTTAAAGATAAATAATCTGACATCTGAGAATATTCAAGTTCCATTATTAGTGAATTTAGTTGGTTTTTGTTTAATAAAATTACCGGGCTTGCAACTTTCGCAGAAAGATTGTCCTGTGTATCAGGTTTTATTTCTATTACGTTGTTAAGGTCATGAAGGTTAGTATTTTTGGGTGGGTTTTTGGAAAAAACTTTTAAATATTCGACAATGTCCGGACAGTTTAAATCGGAGTTGTTAGTGGAGAAAGTTGTTGTTGCTTCGGTTTTAGATGAATAAAAATCAGTATCCTTAATTTTGGCGGTGTCCTGGGTTGTTAGCAACGTATCGGTCTGCTGAACAGATTGTCTCTTTGCCCACTGTTCCCGGTTGGTAAACTGTCTGGATTTTTCACATGATAAAGAGTAATTCCAGAGTATATTGTTATTCCATCCTCCAAAAAAGACAGGAATTCCGGGTATTGTCAAGCCAAAGGCTGAAATATCGCAGCTATTAAGTCCAACTTTCGTGTAAATGGATTTGTTAAACAATGTCATTGAATTTTCTACACAAAAAAGAGGGTAAGAATCTTTTGTATTTTCCCGGATACAAAAAACTTTGTCCTTTAATAATGGTAAGGAAATCCCAAGCAGCTTTGTCAATGTTTCATATAGTGCAAATTGCTTATTTTGAAAGGAGAGCATGTCAGGATTAAGTGTTGTGGAATCGTTGATTATTTCAGTAATAAAGCCTTCCTGAATTTTTTCTCTACTATAAATTATACTTAGTTGATCATTAACAGTTTTTTGCTTTTCAGGAAATGAAACCAGCCAATCCATTAACCTGAATATTGCTATACAGTCCATTGCCTGCCAATCTGAGGGTTCATAACCTGATTTTTTGAATCGGTATAAATACTTTTTGGATTTTATGAAGGAATTAATACCATTGGTGTAGGCAATCAGTATTGATTGTAAGTTTGTATCTAATTTGGAAAAGTCATCTTTTGCTTTTTGGTAAAATCCGAGATTTTTTATTTGCTGGTCATGAATGCTGTATTTTTCTCCAAACATTTCACTTAATTTTCCCTGTGAAATTTTGATCAGCATATCCATTTCATATAAATTGGATGCTGCGTGGATATAGCCCAGGCTTAAAAATAAATCATGGTTATTTTCAGCATAAATATGTGTGATGTCTTCCTGACTGTAGATTATTTCTACATTTGCATTTAATCCTGATATCCGGGCTGAACTGATTTTATAGGGTGGAAAACCAGAAAAATATAAGACATAAAACGCCGCCAGGGTTATGAATGATAACAATAAAATTATAATAAAAACAGAAACGGGTTTTTTCATTTTTACAACGATGTGATTAAGACAAAAATTATTTAATTAATCTATAACTTTAAAAATTATTGCCACTAATGAGCGAAAACACAAAATGCTGATTTGTTTCAACTTAGAGAAAACAGCGATATTCTTTTAAAACCGATGAGCGCTTAACATCATTATTCCTGAAACTTTATGCGCTCACATCCGGCAGGTTGTTTAATGGCAGAAATTTCTAAATAATACAGGTTAAAATTATCCTGTATATTTCTAAAAAGAATATTTTCAATTAACTTTGGTGTTGAAATATACTTTATTTTTTTTGTTGTGACAAGTTTCAAAAAAAACATTTTTACTTTTTCAAATATTGTTATAAATTATCGAGCTTTTTAACAGTGGCTCGGTAGCTCAGTCGGTAGAGCAGGGGACTGAAAATCCCTGTGTCCCTGGTTCAATTCCGGGCCGAGCCACAAAGTATAAGCCCTTGTAAATTGTAAGATTGCAAGGGCTTTTTTTATTACGGTGAATTTAAAGAAATATATCCAATTGGACAAAATGGGACAAAAAGGGACACTGTATGGGCACTAAATGGGCACTTTAGCAGGATATATTTCTTATGTAACTGGATATATATCCATAGATTGTGAAATTGGGGGACAGGGTTATGGGAATTTCCCTTAAAAAAATGAAACGAAAAAAAAGCCCGAACAATGTCCGGGTTTATCCCAACTTTTTAGTGAGTTAATTTTAATAAAAATAGTAACGTGCCTAACTTGCTGACTTTTAAACAGATTGATAGAAAATATATTTATTATATAGGTACTCATACGTGTATATCATACCCTATTTGGTTAAAAATCCGGCGACTTTTAATACCAGGGTAACGCCCGACACAACAATAGCACCGACTTCAACAACTTTTTCTGCTTTTTCGTAGTTGTCACTCATAGTTTCATTTCCTTTCTAATGTTAGTTTTATTTCACCTATTTCAACATCCCTGATTTTATATGGATTGTTATCCAAATTAGGGATTTGAATTGTTATTCTATCACCTGTTACTTTCACTACATCTGATGAGATTTTGTAACTAAACATATCTGCCAGGGCCGTAATGACTCTATGTAAAATGGGTGAATCATCAATCTGGTAAATGCATTTTAATATATTCTCATTAGATTCATAGTGTGGTCTTATTTTGATTTTGATTTTCGTTGGCAGAAGCGAGAACATAGTCTTTTACCTCCTTACTATTAAGATATTGGTATTTTGCCTCTATGTTTCTTATTCCATAAATATACCTTTGAATTACTAATTGCTTTATTTATATTCATGTTAAAGGTATAAAGTGGCAATTTGACCTATAGTAATCCGGTATTCTGTTAAGATTTAAATAATTTGAATTTTAAGAACTTATGTGACTGAGGGGGCGGAGCCTTGAGGAATGAGGTGTATGGAATCTGGTACGTTTCTTAATGGGGGAATGTATTTGGAAGGATTTTAGTTGGTTAATAATATATT
>JAOZSR010000190.1 GCA_029939575.1 Fidelibacterota bacterium | reverse complement strand
TCTTTGGCTTTAGCCGAAAGTATAAGATTTCCACTTACAAAAAAAAGATCAAGTTCAGAACTCCTGACCCGCTTACTAAAAAACAATAGTTAATAAAGATTGCTTCGTAATTTGTATTGTCTTATTTTTATAAAAAAAGGAGACTAAAATGCAAATGCAATTACCATTATTTCCGGACAAAACGCAATTATTATCCGCTTCATGGGGAGTTCGAAAAATTGATGATTCTGTTTATTATTTACATAATGGTTCTCCTGTCTATACCCATCACAAAGATGACATAAATACTTATAGATTTGTAACAGCATCTCTTATAGTAAATAATTATTGTAGAGCAATTGATTTAAGCAAAGTTTTTAATGTGAGTGAAAGAAATTTTCAAAGATATGCAAAACGATTACGTGAAGAGGGTGCAGAAACTTTTTTCAAACCAAAAGACGAAAGAGGTAACTGTCATAAAATGACACCTGATAAATTAAAAGAAGCACAAAAATATCTGGATGAAGGATATTCTCAATTAAAAACAGCAAAAGAAATTAATGTAAATGAAGCATCTATCCGATATCATATTAAAAAAGGCACATTAAAAAAAAAGTAGCAATGCATCAGAAAAATTAAAAAGTGCAGCTGCAAGAAATAGTGAAGATATTTCCGCGGCAGAAGGTTTAGGTATTGGAGCCACTCGCTATGAAGAACGTATGTTGGCTGCCAATGGGCAATTAGAGAAGACTCCAATAAGTTTTACCTCAAGTGAAGGTGTTGACTATGGTGGCGTTTTATTTTTGTTACCCTCTTTAATTGCCACTGGACTCCTGAGTTATAAAAATCACTACACTGCACTAGATGGATATTATGATTTAGATACAATTATTTTAACTCTCGCCTTTTTGTATTTGTGCCGAATAAAAAATCCTGAACAAACAAAGCATATAAATCCGGCTGAATTTGGAAAACTGTTAGGCTTAGACCGCATTCCTGAAGTAAAGAACCTTCGAACAAAAATCAAACAAATCATTGATCAAAACCATGCTTTTGATTGGAATAAAAATCTTGCATCCAACTGGGTTGAGGAAGAGGATAATAATTTTTTCTATATTGACGGGCATGTAAAAGTATATAGTGGCTATAAAGCCAACTTGGGTAAAAAACATGTCTCAAGATCAAAATTATGTTTACCTGGTATGACTGAATTTTGGATTAATAATTCAAATGGAATGCCATATTTTGTTATTACTGGCGAAGTAAATGAAAAACTTCAACAGATGATAAGTGAAGAAATAATACCTAGGTTACTGGATAATATAGCCATGAAAATAGATGAAGAAGATATAGAAACAGATCCTGACCTGCCGAGATTTACACTAGTCTTTGACCGTGAAGCATATAGCCCAAAATTTTTTAGTAAACTTTGGCAAGAGGATAGAATTGCTGTAATCACTTATCGAAAAAATGTTAAAGATAAATGGTCTGAATCTGATTTTAATGAAAAGATAGTTGATCTGGATTCCAATAATATAAAAATGCAATTAGCCGAAAAAAATATAATCTTAAATGGAGTAGAGTTCCGTGAAATAAGAAAATTAACTGCTACTTCTCATCAAACAAGTATAATAACAAATAATAAAAAATTACCAATGGGATCGATTGCTATAAAAATGTTTGCACGCTGGACACAGGAAAATTTCTTTAAATATTTGCGGCAAGAATACGATCTTGATAGAGTCGCATATTATATTGTAAATGAAATAGATAATGATATAGTAGTAGTGAATCCAAAACATAGTAAAATTACGAATAAATTGAAAAAAGTTAGAGAAAAAATATCACGTAGAAAAGCAAAACTATATGAACTTATTGAAAATAATATTGGCAATAATCCAAAGAAAACGAAAAAAAACTTTAAAAAACAGGGTGAAATAAAAGAAGAAATAGATGAATTAGAAGCAGAAGAAACATATCTGATAACAAAAAGAAAAACATTATCTTATAAAATCAAGATCAGGAATATGGAAGAGGAACTAAGGTACAACAAACTGGATTTTGAGAGTAAATTATTTTTGAATATAATTAAAATGATTTGTTATAGAGCAGAAACAACTTTCTCTATATTATTATCAGCAGATTATAAAAAAAAGTCATCAGAAATGAGAGCACTAACAAAAAGTTTAATAAATACAAAGGCTAATATAATTCCAAATGAGATTAACAATACTTTAACAATTGAATTATATTCATTATCAAATAATAGAGATAATATGGCTGCTAGAAAAATTTGTAGTCTTTTAAATAATTCAGAAATAATATTCCCTGGTACAAATCTTCGATTATTTTATAAAATTGCGACATGAAAGTTTACGAGAGATCAGGAGTTCTGATATTAATAATGACAATTCCGTAAAAAGTAAATTTGCTGTCATTCTGAATGAGTTACGAATGTTTACAATCAGGTTTTTGACTGAAAGAATCTCCTACAATTATCAACGAGATTCTTCGTTGCTACGCTGCCTCAGACTA
>JAOZSR010000116.1 GCA_029939575.1 Fidelibacterota bacterium | reverse complement strand
TACGCTGCCTCAGACTATGTCCGGCTTTCGACGGAAAGACAGCTTCGAACCTTTTACGATTCCATCATATAATTATTAAAAACTGTTAAACTATTATAAAGCAACCATTATTTTACATAACATAATCCATAATGTAATACTTTAACTTATCCGAATATTCCGGAAAAAAATCCTGCTTTTTGAACATTGTGAATTTGTTAAAATTAGATTATATTTAATTATTAATAAAATTAGGTGAATATAAACCAGGGAGAAATATGGAAAAGACCAACAAAAGAGATGATTATATTTCATGGGATGAATATTTTATGGGGATTGCATTATTATCGGCAAAACGAAGTAAAGATCCCAGCACCCAGGTCGGAGCATGTATTGTTAATAAGGAAAAAAAAGTCGTTGGCGTTGGTTATAATGGTTTTCCCATTGGTTGTTCTGATGAAAAATTGCCCTGGAATAGAAAAGGAGATCTTCTCGATACAAAATATCCTTACATTTGTCATGCTGAATTAAATGCAATTTTAAATAGTATTAGTCGGGATTTGTTAAATTGCACTATTTACGTGGCTTTATTTCCATGTAATGAATGTGCAAAGGCTATAATTCAATCAGGAATTAAGGAAGTAGTTTATATTTCCGATAAATATGCTGAAACTGATGCAGTAAAAGCTTCTAAAATAATGTTTATTCAATCGGGTATCAAAACCAGACAATTAGAAGTCGATTTAAAAAATTTGGTAATTTCTTACGAAGCAGATAAAATTTAAAAAATATCCAGGTTTAACAATTCCCCAAACTCTCTGATTAAATAATCCGGTTCAAGTGCTAATAATTCTTTTTCCGGTCGCATTCCATATAAAGCCGCACAGGTTTTTATTCCCGCAGCCTGTCCTGCCTTTATATCTTTGTCAGTATCACCTACAATTATCATTTCCTGTATATTGGATTGCAATTTGTTGAGCACGTAGTAAATTGGCTCCGGATGTGGCTTTTGATTTTCTAAAGAATTGCCTCCCATAATTATTTCAAAAAACGAATCAAGTTGAAAATATTGTAACATTTTCAGTACATATTCATAATGTTTATTCGAAATAACAACCTTTTTTAGATTTTGTAAACCAGCCAAAGTCTCCCTAGCTCCCGGGTAAGGTTTTGTTGTATCAAAGAGGTGTTTGGAATAATTATCTTTGTAAACTTTAATAGCCTGCAAAACAATATTTTGATCCAATTTATGGTAAATATCCTGATAAACAGAATCACCAAGTGCACGCTCTACAAACAGGTCAATCCCGTCTCCAACATATTGAAGACATTTTTCATAAGTAATCGGTTGATATCCAAAAGATTCGAGAGTCAAATTTATAGATGTTAAAATATCTCGTCCCGTATTTAAAATTGTACCATCAAGATCGAAAATTATTGTTTTAATTTTTGTTTGCTGCATTTTTCCTTTTTCCAAATTTTAGAACCTGATTTATAATAACGATTATTATTGTAAAATAAAAGTTCAGAAATACATCCTTTATGAAATTTATTGAAACAAAATATGTTTGAAAAAATTTAATAAAAATGAATAGAATCAAATTTGGACAAGAATGACTAAATATCCATCCAAATCTTTGATATTCTTATATTATTTAACCTTGGATATTCTACCAACTATGACTATTTTTATTGCTGAGTTGAAATTAATTAAAATGAATTATTTTATGAAGACAAAACAAATAAAACGAAACCTGATTATACTCCTTTTTCCTCTACTGTTTTTGTATGCAGGTGAAAATTCTGATTTTGGTAAATTTACTATCGCCCGTTTAAAATATAATGGTGGTGGTGACTGGTATAGTGATCCAAGTTCCATTCCCAATCTAATTGAATTTTTGAATACAAATGCTCCAATAGAAGTTTATCCTGAAGAAAAACGGGTTTCAATTATGGATAAAGATTTTTTTAGCTATCCTTATTTATATATGACAGGACATGGAAATATAAAATTCAATAGCGAAGAAGTACTAAGATTGAGGAAACATCTGCAATCTGGCGGTTTTTTGCATGTTGATGATAATTATGGATTAGATAAATATTTTCGCAGAGAAATTAAAAAAGTATTTCCAAATAATGAACTGGTTGAATTACCTTTTGATCATCCGATTTTTCATACTTTATTTGAATTCCCCCATGGATTGCCAAAAATTCATGAACATGATAATAAAAGGGCTATGGGCTTTGGAATTTTTTACAAAAATAAATTAGTCCTTTTTTACAGTTATGAAAGTGATCTTGGTGACGGATGGGAAGATCAAAATGTTCACCATGACCCTGAAACTAAAAGACAAGCCGCTTTACGCATGGGTGCAAATATTGTTTTGTATTCATTAATACAATAGTGTCAAATAATATTAAATAATCTATATGAAATCAAACAATACAATAAAATATAAAAATATTATTGAAAAAAAATTCACCTTACTTAGGAACAGTTTTGGAGTATTAAGTTGTGTTCATAATTTATTTCGGCTGGCTTTTATTTTTTTTGTTTTGCTATTTTTTGTTGTGATTATCGAAGGTTTCAGATATTTTTCAGTTGATAGCAGGACACTGATTTTTAATTTTTTCCTTATATCAGGAATCTTCATTTTAATTTTTTGCTTCATCCTTTTCTTATTAATAAAAGCAAATTATTTCAAACGCTATAATAATGAAAATCTCGCAAAAAGTATTGAGAAATTTTATCCTGAAACCAGGGATACTTTATTAAACGGTTTACAAATAATCGGCCTTATTTCATCTAATAAAAAAGGATTTTCCCATTCTCTGGCCCGACAAGCACTTGAAAATTTAATTAATGAAATTCAGAATAAAGATTTTATGAAAATTGTTCCCTGGAAAAAAATCAGAAAAAGTGCAATTTATCTTAGTCTTATTATCGTTCTTTTTATTTCGTCTTTATTCGTTTTGCCTGATTATTTCAAACAATCCTTTTTTCGATTATTACAACCGAAAGTGAAGTTTCACGTTCCCATGCCCTTTTCTATATCATCTATAAATAAAAATATTGAAATTTTGGGAGGAGATACAACCAGAATATCTTTCCAATGCCTGGGAAATTATCCTGAAAAGATTTCCTTAGACTTGAATTATCCGGATTATTCTGATCTGTTTTTACTCGATGTAGATTCATCCGGAAAAGCAGAACATATACTCAATGGAGTCAGGAAAGATATTGTTTATGAAGGTTTTGTTAAAAATAATTCCATTTTCAAACCCTGGAATAGAATAAGTTCCGGTTTTGACACTATTTTTGTCATCAACAGGCCGGAAATACTAAAAGTCAGGATAACGCTTGATTATCCAAATTATTCAAAATTAGATCGGGAAATTAAAAATGTTAATAACACCGAACTTCATGTTTTCCCAGGAACAAAAGTTTCTTTAAAAATAACTTCTGATCAACTCCTGCAAACTGCAATTATAAAAATGTCTGATCAGACTATGAAAATTTTAAATATCACCGGAAACCAGGCTGAAGGAGCATTTATAGCAATGGAAGACAGCCATTTTCATATTTTGATATCAAATAGGAATAAAATTTCCAATATTGAGCCGGTGACCTATAGAATACGAATTTCTCCGGATTCTTATCCTAATATATCTTTAATTAATCCCTCAAAAGATATTGCACTTTCTGAATCCATGGAGATTCCAATTTCTGTTCTTATTAGTGATGATTTTGGATTTTCAAAAGCCTTAATATCTTACAAAATTAATAAAAAATATTCTACTGAAACAAATAAATCACAAACACAAATTTTCCCAATTTTAGATAAATCTATAACTTTACAGGAATTATTTTATAATTGGAATCTGGAACACCTGGGATTAGGTCCGGAAGATGGTATAGAATTTAGGATTGACATTTTTGATAATGATAATATATCAGGTCCAAAAAAATCATCATCACGAACAATTTCAGCCTATTTTCCATCTTTAAATGAATTATTTTCCAGCGTAAATGAACAAAGTGATGAAATGCTGGATGAAGGCAAAGAAATTCTCAATGAAATTGAATCAACAAGCAAAGAACTTATAGAAATTTCCAGGGAGTTGCTAAAAAATCCACAGATGAAATGGGAACAAAAAGCCCAACTTGAAAAACAAATTCAGAAAACCAAAAAAGCAGGAGAAAAATTAGAAAACATCAGCAAAAAACTAAATAAATTCCTTGATGAGGGCAAAAAAAATCAATTATTTAATCCCGAAGTATTAAAAAAATATGCCAAACTTCAAGAAGCATTTAGAAATATAATGACGCCAGAATTAAAAGAGGCTATGGAAAAATTACAAAAAGCTCTTGAAAAAATGGATTTAAAGGAAATTAAAAAATCTTTAGATAACTTTCAAACATCCCAGGATCAATTTTCAAAAGAACTGGATCGAATGTTAAAACTTTTCAAGCGGGTAAAAATTGAGCAAACTATCAGTGAACTTGCCAAGCGCTTTGAAGACCTTGCCAAACGCCAGAATAAAGTGGACAAAGAACTTGGAAAAACGAGTAAGGAAAATCAAAAAAAACTGAACACACTCTCAAAACAAGAAAAATCTATTAAACAAGACACAGAAATTGCAAAAGATATAATGAGCAGAATTAAAAAAGATATGGTTGATTTTCCAATTATGCCTGATGAAAAACTTCAGCAACTTATTAACAAAATGGAAGAAATGGGTCTGATGGAGGATCTCCAAAAAGCCCAATCGGAACTGGAGAAAGGAAATAAACCAAAAGCCTCTCCCCCATCATCCCGTTCAAAAGAAAACCTGGAATCAATGATGAAAATGATGCAGGAATTCCAGGAAAATTTTAATAAGCAGACCATGAATGAAATAACCAATGATTTTAAAAAAATCATCAATAAAACGCTTCAACTTTCACAAAAGCAAGAGGCTATGAGGAATACTATTAATAACACTCCTCGTCAAAGCGAAAGTTTAATGGATGTTGCTGTTGAGCAACAAAACATTCACCAAAACCTGGCAAATATTATTGAAGAATTAATTAGTCTCTCAACCAAAACCTTTGGGGTAGCACCAAGCCTGGGAAAACAATTTGGAAAAGCATCTTCAAATATGCAACAGGCCATTTCGCAAATGGAGGAGAGAAATATTCCCGGTGCTTCTCAAAAAGCTCAATTAGCAACAGAATCACTAAATAGTAGCGCTATGGAGCTGATGAAATCAATGGAAAACCTTGAAAAATCCGGCTCCCCTTCCGGTTTTGAAAATTACATGAAACAGTTACAAAAAATGGCCGGACAACAACAGGGGCTAAATCAAAATTCCATGGATATGAGTATGGGTAAACCGGTTTTAGGAAAAAACGGACGAAAAATGTCTCTCCAACAAATGGCCGGACGACAGAGACAAATCAGAGAATCTTTGGAAAATTTGCAGAAGGAAATTCAAAGCGGAAATCCAAGACAATCAGGGAATCTTGGAGGCATTGCTAAAGAAATGGACGAAGTAATTAAAGATTTTAATAATAATAAAATATTACGAAAAACAATTGAAAGGCAGCAAAAAATTCTATCCAGATTACTTGATGCCCAAAAATCATTACGAACTCAAAGTTATAAAAAAGAACGAATAAGCAAGGTTGGAGAAGACATTTATAGAATTTCACCAGGTGATTTACCTTCCAATCTCGGTGAAAGAAAAACTTATTTACAGGAAAAATTAGAGAAAGCTCTTGAAAATAAATATAGCAAAGAATATGAAGAAATAATCAGGCGATATTTTGAATCTTTATCTCAGCAAGGAGAAAATTAATCATTATGATTTTCAAATCCAGGATACTGATATTCATCTTTGTCATACTCACTTTTTACCAAAGCGCATTTTCACAAAATTGGCAGGCAGTTGACAAAGAAAGACAAAACCTTTCCGCAAAATATCAATTGGCATTTCGACTGGAAAAACAAGGCAGAAAAGAACAGGCTCTGGAACTTTACAAATTCATTTTCGAAAAGCAACCAAATAACAACGCTTTTTATAACAGATATATACAACTTTTATTTTCAATGCAAAAATACTCGGAACTGGAAAAAATACTCTTTGATTTAATTAACAAAAATTCAAAAAATATTAATGCAACAATTGATCTTGGAAAATTATATTTTGTGATTGGTGATTCTGTTAAAGCAACAAATCATTGGGATAAATCAATCGAAAAATTTGATCATTCTATCGCTTTTTACAGAGCTTTATATCACACAATGGTCTCCCTTAGAAATTATAACAAAGCCGAGAAAGTTATTTTACAAGCCCGTAAATACCATGAACAAGATGACCTTTTTGCACTGGAATTGGGGAACATATATTCTGTTTATGGAAAATATATGCAAGCAACAGAAGAATTCCTAAAATATGCTAAATTGTCCGAACGAAATTTTGATTATATTTCCAGACAAATCCTGAGATTCCCAAATGAGGAAAATATTTTCCCGGTTATTGATTCTGTACTCCAGATTGAAATAAAAAATAACCGTTTTCAATGGAAATTGCATAAATTACGTGCTGAGTTTCTTTTTAAATACAATAAATATAAAGAAGCCGGTAAAGAAATTTTTATTGTCGAAGAATTAACAAAATATAGCGGAAAATACATTTTAGATTTTGCTAAGGATTTAACAAAAATAAAAAAATATAAAATAGCAGAATCGATATATAATAAAATTATTGAAGAAAAAAAGTTGGGAAAAATTGCTCCGGCTGCCCTGCTTGGCATGGCTAATGCCATTGAAAAATCTGTCTTAAAAATTGATATTTTTTCTCCCTTGAAATATTTTTATCCGGAAAATATTTTCTTTGAAATCCGTGCTACAAAAAGCAGAAATATTAATCAGGAAAGCTTAATTAAAGCATTTTCAATTTATGATTCTATGATAGAAACGCTGCCAAAAAGCAATTATTCAGCACAGGCGCTTTTCAGGTTAGCAAAACTACGATATCTGGCACTAAAAGATTATGACGGAGCAGTAGAATATTTTCATCGCACATCTAAAATATCAAAAGATAAAAATCTGCAAACTCAATGTAAATTACATATTGGGAGAATGCAAATCGCCAAGGGAAATCCTGATCAGGCTATTAGAATATTTCAACAGGCTTTACAACAATTTACTGATCAAAATAGTCGGAATATTTTTCAGGTTTACAATATGCAGGCGGTTTATCTATCAGGAAATCCTGACTCTGCACTTAGTTTGGCATCGCAAAATTTAAAATCACTTGGAATCAAACATAAATATTTTAACGATGTATTTGAATTTAAAAATTTTCTGGAAAAAAATTATAAAGATGCTGATATAAAAGGTCAGGAAGCTTTTAAAAATTTCATAAAAGGTGAATTATTGTTACAGCAGGAAAAACTTTCGGAGGCCTACGAATTCTTTAGCTTTCTGTTAATTAATTACCCTGACTCCCCAATTTCAAAAAGCGCAAGATTTCGATTAGCCCAATTACAAATTTATTTTAATGAATTTACAAAAAGCGAAGCAACCCTTTCAAAATTATTCGACTTAAATCAGGAATACTGTGACATAGCGGCATTTATGCTTGCTGAAACCGCACAATACATATTTCTTCGAAATGATAAAGCAAGAAAATGGTATAGTTGGATAATTGAACATTATAACAATTCATTTTATTATGAAATAGCAAGAAAACGTCTACGTGAAATTCAAGCAAAACAAATAAATTAGGGATATTTACAATGAATAAAAATCCTAGGAACAAAATTAAAAACTATATTTTTATTATATTAATATTTGTTATTCCCCTACAGGCTCAAAAAATTCTGATTCCAATGGATCACAGCCAAACTGACCATTTAAAAGCCTATGGAATAACCTGGTGGGTCTTGGAACAGGGAGTTAATGTAGAATGGTTGTTAAACTTTCGTGGTGGATCATTCATGATGGACTCCTATCCTGGTATTCAGAAGGAATTAAAATTACGGAATGTCTCCTATGAATTACCTGATGGCGGAAGTGTCTTACAAATTTATTCTACTATCGACGAAAATAATATGGATATCGTACTCCTGGAAAAATCTGCAAAAATTGCCATTTATTCACCTCCGAATAAACAACCCTGGGACGATGCAGTTACTCTGGCATTGACATATGCAGAAATAAAATATGATATTATATGGGATGAAGAAGTATTATCAAAAAAAATATTTGAATATGACTGGCTTCATCTGCATCATGAAGATTTTACCGGACAATATGGAAAATTTTATGCTAACTACAGACACCATCAATGGTACAAAGACCAGCAATTAAAATTTGAAGTACAAGCCAAAAAATTAGGCTACAATAAAGTTTCGGAAGAAAAAAAGGCTGTTGCCAAAGAAATTAAAAATTTTATTGGACAAGGTGGTTTTCTGTTTGCCATGTGCTCAGCCACAGATGCTCTTGATATTGCACTTGCCGCTGATGGAATAGACATTGTTGCAGAACCTTTTGATGGTGATCCTGCATCTGCTGACGCTCAAACAAAACTGGATTATTCCAAGACTCTGGCTTTTACTGATTTTTCAATTTATACAAATCCTGTAATCTATGAATATTCCGATATTGACTATCCTCCTTCTACTCAGGGAATTGCTCCAGGCGCAGAGGCTGATTATTTTACATTATTTGAATTTTCTGCAAAATATGATCCCGTACCAACAATGTTAACACAAAATCATGTTGGAGTTGTAAAAGGATTTATGGGTCAGACAACAGGTTATAAACGAGATAAAATTAAAAAATCAGTTGTTATTATGGGTGATGTGCCCGAAGGTGAGCAAGTAAAATATCTCCATGGAAATTTTGGTAAGGGTACATATACTTTTCTTGGTGGACACGATCCTGAAGACTATAAACATTATGTTGGTGATCCTCCAACAAAATTGGAACTTCATAAACATTCTCCCGGATATCGTCTGATTTTAAATAATGTACTCTTCCCATCAGCGCGGAAAAAAGAAAGAAAAACATAATACCAAATAAAAAGGAATTAATATGGAAGAAATATTTGTAAAAACTAACTCAAGAAATGAGATGATTGATATTACTTCTAAAGTCAGGGAAAAGGTTAAGCAATGTAAAATTAAGGATGGAATATGCACAGTTTATTGTCCTCATACAACCGGTGCAATAACCATTAATGAAAATGCTGATCCAGATGTTACTTCTGATATTCTTATGAAACTCAATGCCATGATTCCTCCTCATGAAGGCTACAGCCATATTGAAGGAAATTCAGATTCACATATCAAATCCTCTCTGATTGGTAATAGTTCACAGATAATAATTGAAAATGGTAACCTGCAATTAGGAACCTGGCAAGGTATATATTTTTGTGAGTTCGATGGCCCGCGCAGCAGAAAAGTCTGGATTAGCGTATTATAAAAAATCTACTAACAACTATAACGACTTTATTCAAACAACTTGTCTATTATTCAGAATCTTTCTATATTAATAATGACAATT
>JAOZSR010000189.1 GCA_029939575.1 Fidelibacterota bacterium | reverse complement strand
AAAAGTTACAGGATGGAAAACAGAAAAACTATTTTTGCTAACAATGAAAATTTAACCCACATTGCGTGGTTTCGCCGTTAATTTAAGAAATTTTGGTTAATAACCCCTGTTTTTATCAACAATGATAGATTGTTCAATCTGTACAACCCTGATTATCAACGATATTTGTTTTATAAATTTACTGGGTTTCAAATGTAGACCTACCTGTACTCTTGACAATTAGATAGTTAAGGAGTAATATTGCTTTATGTTTATAAAGCCATTTCCAAAATATAACCGTACCACCAAAGAGCGATATACGATTTACAGGCTATGTGAGAGTTACCGTTTTGATGGTCACATACGTCACCGAACTATAATAGGATTTGGTAAGTTGGAAGACTTAGAAACGGTAGATGAAAAGAAGCTCCTGGCCAAGCGTATAGAAGAAATGCTAAAAAACGGCATCAATAGCTTTCCTGTTTATGAGATAGGTAAAAAAATAGAAAAACTAGCTCATCATTTTTATATTGAAATATTAAATAATAAACGATATGATATTAATACGGACTGGGAAACAGTTGATATGTCTACTCTCAAAAACAAGGATGCAATGGATGTTGGGGCAGAGTGGCTCTGTAAGCAAGCATTTGATCAGTTGGGAATAGGTGAATTTTTACATCAACAAAAATGGTCTGAAGAAAGGATCTCTCTTGCAACCACACATATAATAAGCAGGGCAGTATATCCGGCATCAGAACTTAAAACAGTATCTTATATAAAAGAAAACTCAGCTATTTGTGAGCTGACAGGTTTTGAAAAGGATAAAATAACCAAAGACCAACTATATGGTATTTCTCACCGGTTATATTCCATTAAAAATCAATTAGAGCAATACTTATCAAAACGCACCAATGAGCTTTTTGATTTAGAAGACAAGATTATTTTGTATGATTTGACAAACACCTATTTTGAAGGTCAAATGCTGAGAAGTAAAATAGCCAAATTTGGCCGCAGTAAGGAGAAACGCAAAGATGCCCGCTTAGTGGTGTTGGCTGTAGTAATAAACAGGGAAGGCTTTTTAAAATACTCCAACATTTTTGAGGGCAATATGTCTGACAGCAAAACATTAGAAACAGTTGTTGATACACTCAGTAATCAAACATCTTTTACTAAACGCAAACCTATAGTTGTAATGGATGCCGGCATAGCTACTGATGATAATGTTTGTATGTTGAGAAGGAAAGGTTATGATTACCTATGTGTATCCCGGTCAGACCTGAAAGAATATTATGCAGATATTAACAGTAAGCCTGTAAAAATAAAAGATAAAAGGAATCAACCAATAGAACTGTTGAAAGTTAAAACCACCAAAAACAACGACCATTATTTATGGGTCAGGAGTCATGCAAAAGCATTGAAAGAAAATAGCATGAACGGATTACTGTCCCAACGATTTGAAGAAGGCATTAAAAGTATAAATGAAGGGATTAACAAAAAAGGCGGAACAAAGAAGTTTGATAAAGTACACGAGAGGGTAGGAAGGCTAAAACAGAAATATCCATCTGTACACAAATATTACAATATTACAGTCACCGACAATGGTAAAGGAATAGCAACCGGCATAAGTTGCAAACATAAAAGTGGAATAGATACTGACAAAAAAGCCGGGATTTATTTTTTAAGAACTTCGTTAAATGAAAATGACGAGAAAACACTTTGGACCATTTACAATGTTATCAGGGAAATAGAATATACATTTAGGGTATTAAAAACAGACCTGGATTTACGTCCTATCTACCACAAGACTGATGATGCAGCAATGGCACATCTTCATTTGGGCTTGCTTGCTTATTGGTTAGTATCAACAATTAGGTATCAATTAAAACAGAAAGGATTTCATTCAGATTGGAGAGAGATAGTTCGCATAATGAATACACAAAAGTGCGTAACCACAAGCATTAAGAATATAGAAAACAAAATAATTTCTATACGCCAATGCACCGAACCTACAAAAAAGGTTAAACAGGTTTATGATCTTATGAACTACAAGCATGTTCCTTTCTACAGAAAAAAATCCGTAGTCCCCCCTACAGAAATTCTAAAAATTGATAGCTCTTAAAATCAGACTATTATAAACCAATAGCTGCAAAGTGGGTTAAGATTTGATTTTTTGCTGATATTTCGACAGACAAATAGACCTGTTGATAGACCGGCTTCTCCCCAGATGGTTCCATTTATTGATGACCAGAAATATTTTGTGTCCCCTTGAAATTGAATGCCATTAGCTCCAAATAACAATCCAGCTTGAAAAGTATTTTGAGAAAAAGAAGCAAACTGAATATTTATTATAATCAGTATCCAAATGTATTTGTAAGTTAATACTTGTTTACGCACAAATTTTTAAACGAATAATACATAAGTATATTATTACCAGTTCACAGTTTTCCTTTTAATTGGCATTGTCATACATCTTGCTCCACCACCACCTCTTGATAATTCTGAACCTTCTATGGTTATTACATAGCTTGAATAATCATTTGGATTTACCA
>JAOZSR010000115.1 GCA_029939575.1 Fidelibacterota bacterium | reverse complement strand
AAACACAATATTATTTCAAAATATATCCATATACAAACTCCGGTTCAGATATTGACTATAAAACGACGGCAACAGTTCCAAATGGAAATGCAACAACAGGGGCAGAACCGGCGATCCCAGATTTATTTATTTCAGAAGTTACAGATCCCGGTGATGTTTATCAGGCACGTTTTGTCGAATTATATAATAATGATGGTTCAACCATTGATTTTAGTTCTCAAACCTGGTACTTATGCCGACAAACAAATGGTGGATCTTGGGAAGATAAGCAATTAACTGGTTCGGTTGCTTCTGGTAGTGTTTATACTAGTGCAAATAATAATGATGATACTGATGATTATTTTTATTCACAGTTTGGTTTTATGGCAGATTTTAACTATGGTGGATCTTCTGGTAATGGTGATGATGGATATTTTCTTTATTATGGTAATGACCACTCTTCCGGAACACTTGTAGATGCCTATGGCGTAATTGATGAAGATGGGACGGGCAAAGATTGGGAATATGAAAACTGTCGCGCGGTGCGAGGGACAAACCAGACTGTCAACAAAGGTAATGCTACCTGGACTGCTGCTGAATGGGAAATTACTTCTGCCGATGTTGCAGATTGTACTCCGGGAACTAAAGACAACGACCAGTCTCTTCCGGTCGAACTCTCATCTTTCACAGCAAAAAGTGTTAACTCTTCAATTCAATTATTATGGACAACCGAAAGTGAAACAGAAAACCTCGGTTTTGTAATTGCCAGGAAAACTGCTGACGACAAAGAGTGGAAAGAAATAGCAAGTTATATCAACAATCAAACTCTCTGCGGACACGGCAGCACAAGCAAGCAGAATACTTACACCTATACTGATAGTAAAGTAATCCCTGGTATAGAATATGAATATCTGCTAAAAGATGTTTCCTATGATGGAAAAATTGCTGAAAACGGTACTATTAAAGCCATTGCCAAAGACAATGAAGCAAATAATATTGCTGAAGGATTTGTATTACATCCGGCTTATCCGAATCCCTTTAATCCGGCCACCAGTATGAAATTGAATATCAGTGAATCGGCAATTATTAAATTACAGGTTTACAACATTACAGGTGAATTAGTAAATACCCTGAATAATTCACGGCTTAACAGTGGTGTTCATAGTTTTACCTGGAATGCCAATGATCAGCAGGGAGTTCAGGTTTCCAGTGGAGTTTATTTCATACATATGACAGTTGACAACAAACAAACCAGTTTACAGAAAGTGCTGTTAGTCCGATAATTACAAATTCTACAGCCATTTTAGGCTGTTTCAAATAAATATATAAATCCCGGTGATGAATAAAATCAGCCGGGATTTTTTTATCGGGTGGTGAATTTTCTAAAATTGGATAATACATGATATACATCACAAGAAACAATTTGAAAGATTCCCGATATAAAGTAAATTTATATGTAGTCAAAAAAGGGGGGAGAACTTATGTTTACAAAAAAAATAGTGTTCATGATTTTGCTTATTGTCGTTTGTTTTGCAGAAGATGCGCCACAGATAGCTCCTTTAAATCCCGAGTTTATAAAATATATGGAAGATCACGTTATAGGCCAGAATCTCAATTTTGATCAGGACTATCCACTGGGTTATATTCCCCCGCCTGTAAAAATGAATACCGGAATTCCAAAGGACTTCACTCCTTCAAAATCATTACCAGATACTTTTGACCTGAGAATAGAAGGCAAATTAACCAGTGTAAAAAGTCAGGGTGGTTGTGGCTCCTGTTGGGCTTTTGCCACTATGGGAGCAATTGAGGGCCGGTGGAAGTTCCTGGGTCTTGGTGATTATGACCTTTCTGAGAATAATCTTATTTACGGACATGGTTTTGAATGGGAACCCTGTGATGGTGGAAATGCAAATCTTTCTACTGCATATTTAAGCAGGTATGATGGGCCAATATCTGAAGCAGATGATCCTTATGAAGCAAGTGGCGGGGATAACGGTTCATATCATTCAGGACTGACTCCCCAGGCTTATATTAGTGATGTTTGGTTTCTTCCAAAAGATGCTGCGGTTATTAAACAGGCCTTAATGGATTACGGAGCACTATATACTAATATGCGGTGGGATGCCAATTATTACAATAGTGCCTACACCTACTATTACAGCGGTAATGATAATACAAATCACGCGGTGTTGCTTTGTGGCTGGAATGATGATAAGGTCACAGCCGGTGGAACAGGCGCATGGATCATCAGAAACAGCTGGGATACAACTTTCGGAGAAGAGGGGTTCTTTTACATTTCCTACAATGATACAAAAGTAAACACGTCGGTAGTCTTGTTTAAAAACAGGGTTGCCCATAGTAATTCTGCAGAGGTAAAATATTATGACAAACTTGGAAATGTGCTAAATTATGGCTGGCCGGATGAAACCGATTATGGACTAATAAAATTTGAATATTCCGGTGCAAAAGACATTACAAAAGTAGGAACCTGGGTGAACACAGCAAACTCTGTAGTCAGCTTTGAAATATTTGATGATTTTAATGGCTCTGCTTTAACAAACCCGCTTGGCTCAGTAACAGATCAGACCTGTAATTATGCAGGATATCATACTTTTAATCTCACTACACCGGTTTCGGTTTCATCGAATAGTGATATTTATATTAAAGTAAAATATAACACTCCAAATTATAATTATTCTATTCCAGTAGAATCTTACTATTCCGGATATGCAGATCCCCAGATCGAAGCAGGGAAATGTTGGGTGAGCAGTTCCGGTACAACTGGTAGTTGGGCGGCTCTGGGAAATGATCAAACCGGGAAATATGATCTTTGCATAAAAGCTTATGGGATAGACGACGCCAGTCTGCCGGTCGAGTTATCAGAATTTAATACCAAAAATGAAAAAGGCTCTGTCAGAATTTCATGGGCCACAGAAAGCGAACTTAATAATCTTGGCTTCAATCTATATCGAAGTACTTTTGCAAAGCGGGATTTTAAACAAATAAACCGAGAGATTATTTCAGGAGCAATCAACAGTTCCGAAAGACACAATTATTCATTTATTGACAAAAAAGTTGTAAATGGCGTCAGGTATTATTATCAACTTGAAGATGTTAGCCTGGCAGGAGTTACCAAAAAACATGATATCGGCTCTATTATAGTAAATGAGAATATTCAGGATAATGTATTAGCTATGGATTTTGTATTACATCCGGCCTTTCCCAATCCTTTTAATCCCGAAACAAAGATTAAAATTACCCTTGTGAAACAATCAAGAATTAATCTTAACATTTTCAATCTTAAGGGCGAGTTGGTGAAAACTCTTGTTAATTCTCATATTACTCCTGGAACGCATTCTTTTACCTGGAATGCAACTGATCAGACCGATAAACAGGTGCCAAGTGGCGTTTATATCATTCAAATGGAAAACAAAGAAAATATTCGTTTACAAAAAGTTTTACTGATAAAATGATTCTTGAGAATGATCATATCTCCATTAGCACCAAATTTTTAAACAGGAAAAGAAAAATATTGAAAATCAAGCAAATAGTTGGTTGGATAAATATCCTGTTGTTATCCGTTTCCTTCGCAGCAATTCCAAATGGTTATTATGATAATGCCGCCAACAAAACAGAAACAGAATTAAAAACGGCCTTACATGACATTATTGATGGACATTCTGTTGAGTCCTATGATGATTTATGGGTTGATTTTGAAAGTACAGATATTACACCATCGGACAATGTCTGGGACATGTACTCGGATATTCCCGGGGGGACTCCATTTTATCAATATGATTATTCCGGCTCCGATCAATGTGGTAATTATTCCGGAGAAGGCAGCTGTTTTAACCGTGAACATTCATGGCCAAAAAGTTGGTTTAATGATGTTTCCCCAATGAATACTGACCTTTTTCATTTATATCCTACTGACGGATATGTCAACGGTCGACGCAGTAATTATCCTTTTGGAGAGGTTGCTTCTCCCACATGGACATCAACAAACGGTAGTAAGGTCGGGCCTTGCTCATATAGCGGTTATTCAGGAACTGTATTTGAACCTATCGATGAATATAAAGGTGATTTTGCCAGAACATATTTCTATATGTCAACCAGGTATTATAATGAGGATACTGGGTGGGATACTAATGATATGGTTGACGGTGCAGAACTCAAAGAATGGGCAGTGAACATGCTTCTTGAATGGCACAATGATGATCCGGTCAGTCAAAAAGAACTTGATAGAAACGAGGCTGTTTATAATATTCAGGGCAACCGGAATCCATTTATTGACCATGCCGAATATGTAGCAAAAATCTGGGACCCGGAATCTGTAGGCGAAGAAATTAGCAATCATGTAAATAATTTTTCAACAAGCACAACAACCAAAACCTCCATTAGATTAATTTGGACAGAAAATGACGGTGCAACTGCCCCGGATGGATATTTAATTAAAGCAAATACAGGTTCAGTCACATCACCTTCGGACGGAACTGATCCGGCAGACGATACCGATTTAACAAATGGCTCCGGCAATGTTCAGGTTAGCCACGGCTCTTCCAGCTATACATTTGATAATTGTTTAAAAAACACAACATACAATTTTAAAATTTTCCCCTATATCAATTCAGGTTCAAGTATAGATTACAAAACCGATGGAACGGTTCCGGAGGACAGCAGAAAAACTCCGGATAACATTATCATGACATATAATACCTGGAATTATGGTGATGATCCTACGGCAGATAATGACAGGGAAGATGATTTTCGGGATATTATTTCAGAAATCGATCCGGATGTGCTGATTGTGGAGGAAATTCACGGCGAAACAGCATTTTCCACCTTTCTTAGTGATGTGCTAAACTATTCAGTTTCAGGTTTGTATGCCGGTACCTGGATAGATCAGGAAAATGTTTTACAGGATATTGGTCTTTATTATAAAACTAACCAATATTCAGTCCTATCAACCCAACTTATAGATATAACTTCTACTTTTGGATTACGGGATGCGTTGGAAGTTAAATTAAAACACACCGCTAGTAATGTTGAATTTTATACTTATGGACTTCATCTAAAAGCCGGTAATACAACTTCTGATCAGACTGAACGCACCAGCCAAACCAGCGCTCTGCGGACTCATTGCAATAGTTTGGCAACAAACACACCATTTATCATCACCGGAGATCTTAATCTCTACACATCTTCAGAAAACGCCTGGATAAATCTGACCGGCTCCTCGGCAGATAATGACGGGCGGGTTTTTGATCCCATAAATCAATCCGGAGATTGGAATAATAATCCTACCTTTGCAGCTATCCATACGCAGAATACTCACGATGACCAGGGTGGATTAGATGACCGGTTTGATTTTCTTCTGATTTCTGACGCTGTTAATTCAACAGGCACAATAGAATATCAGGCTGACACATACACAAGTTTTGGCAATGATGGAGACCATTTTAATTCAAGTATAAATTATCAAACTAATAATGCGGTTTCTGCTGCTTTGGCAGATGCCCTGTATAATGCCTCAGACCATTTACCGGTTTATGCCGGATTTTCATTTACAGAACAATCAGGCTCCGATCCATCAGGTATGTATATTTCCGAATATTCTGATGCATCGGGAACAGGAAATTATATCTATGAGTTTGTTGAAATCTACAATAATAGTAATAGCGCTGTCAGTATTGATGGTTATACCCTAAGGCAACAGAACTCGACCCAATTTTTTACGATTCCGACAGGAACTTCAATTCCCGGAAAAGGATTTCTGGTTGTTGGCAGAGACGCAGACCAATCGAGTTTTGAAAGCTTTTGGAACACAACACTTTCTGCTTCAGTGATTTATTTGAACTCGGGGGATAATGTCCCGATGATTAATGGAGATGAAGTTTATTTATTTGAAGATAGTGATGGCAACAATATTGATCCTGCAACTGATGATGAATATTCAGCCCAGGCAATATCATCAGGATATCGCGTATATAGAAAAACAACCGGAAATACAACTTCTGATTGGGTTAAAGAACCCAATACGAACTCGTCTCCCGGGACACTAAATGATCATGAAGACCAGTCACTTCCTGTAAAATTATCATGTTTTGAAGCTATTATAAAAGACGATCAGGTGGTCTTAAAATGGACCACAGAAAGTGAGTGCAACAATCTGGGTTTTAATATTTATCGGTCTTATTCCAAAAACCAATTTACAAAAATCAACCCTGTACTTATTTCCGGAGCACATAACAGTTCAGAACAGCATAATTACAGTTTTGTTGACAAAAAAATTATAAAAAACACAAGGTACTATTATCAACTTGAAGATGTCAGCCTGACGGGAGTTGTTGAAAAACATGATATTATAGATGTTTTTATTAATAGTGACGTGCGGGATAATATCCTGCCGGAAAAGTTCGAACTTCTTCCGGCTTATCCAAATCCCTTTAATCCCGTAACCAATATAAAACTAAATATCAGCAATACTAGGAATGTAAAGTTACAGGTTTATAATATTGCCGGTGAGTTGGTGAATACAATAAATAATTCCACACTAAACGTGGGTAGTCATACATTTACCTGGAATGCATCTGATCACAGGGGAGTCTGTGTATCCAGTGGAGTATATTTTCTCAAAATGACAATAGATAATAAACAAACCTGTTTACAGAAAGTACTGTTAGCCCGATAATGAATACAGAATTTTCCCCGGCTGTGTCGCTACCTGCAGCCAAATCTTATAAAAATATTGGATTATGAATGTAGCAGGATAAGAAAAATTTTTTCCGCAAAAAATCATCTTCCCTCATTTTCATAATATTTACAGGAATATAGGGTATTCTCACCAATACTGAACAAAAGTCAAAATCTTTGGCTTAATTAAGCAATCAACACAAATCCATAAATATGTATAAAATTAGCAACAATTTTGTAAAGTATATTTTTGTTTTCGCAGAAAATTATAAAAAAAACTATAAACAGTTAGATATTAAAAATAGACAAGGAGATGACTTTGACATGAAAGCCAAAAAGAAAAAAGGAAAACTAAAAGAGGTAAATCTCATGATGATTTATCCTCAAAAAGAGTAGAACAGGGAGGTAATTATGGATGTTGGGCAAGTATCCAAAATAGCATCCGCTACTTTCAGACAATCTGAAAGTAAAATCAACACAAAAGAGGAAAAACAGAATAAGGAAATAGATACTTATTCTTCAAAACAGACTTTTGATGTTGAAACCTATAATGAAACAGGAAAAATCACATCAGCAACGTCAGATTTTTTCAGCAAAGACAGTAATTTTATGAATATTCAGGACGCTGTCTCCAGCCAGGTTGACGCGCTTATGGAGTATTATGGAGAACAAAGCGCAAAGTCCCCAATAGTGCAAAAAGCAAATGAAAATTTGCAAAATTATCTGGATTCGAACCCTGATGCCGCAAAAGAAATATCAGAAGGAAACGTTCCGGACCACTGGAACAAAGAAAACACAGCAAAACGGATTTTTGATTTGGCTATTGAAGGACAAGATGAATCTGAAATGGGACGAGAAGAAATCTATGACAGGGCAGTTAATATGGTAGAACAGGCTTATCGGGAAGTTCAGCAAACCGTACCAAAAGAATTTCCACAGCTTGTGCTTGAAACCAGAGAAGCGATTTTGGAAGGCCTTGAGAAATTTCGACAAGGTGCTGACACGGAAGAAATTTCTTTTGCCTGATCTTCCGGGATTTGAAATCTACAATCCCAATTCCGGTTGTTGATCTATTCCAGGCATAATGAACTTTTTATGCCATCTGTAAAGGTAATAAAAGAATAATTTACCCCGAGGTAAAAACTTTGTTTTTTGTCATGGGGGAAAATATATTTAGGTAAAAATACGTCAAAATATTGGATTAAGTTTAGTGGGAAATTTGTCAACACAGTATATTAATACTCTTTGTATCTTTCCTGCCGACCACGAGCAGAAATCTTTCATAATAATATAAAAAAAGTATGCTATTCAATAGCCTATAAATATACAGCATGGTGGGTTTATTGTTATAAGCATATACAATATAAAGTGTGGCAGTAGATTTTAAACACACTTTTTGTAGTATCGGTATTTCTACCCGGATTTGGATAATAATAAATTAGCAGGACGAGTGAGCCTTTTTAACTGCTAGGAAAAAATCATATTATATCTTTTTTATATAGATTCATCACTTTAAATTAAAAATAATTAATTATATATTATATAAGTTGTTATAATAATTATCAAGATCAGGGAAATAAATGGCACATCGAACAAGAAAAACCGGATATGCAGGATTAGTCAAGCGTATAAATAAGTTTCCACAAGGCGCTCCCCCATCGCCGCTTTTGAATAAAATTTTAAAAATCCTATTTAGTGAAAAAGAAGCCAATCTGGTTTCTTTAATGCCGATCAAGCCATTTACCGCTGAAAAGGCAAGTGCTATTTGGAAAATAAGTATACCAGAAACCTGTAAGATTTTGGAAGATTTAGCCAATCGTGGCATGCTTGTAGACATCGTGAAAAATTCCAAAACCTATTATGTATTACCGCCACCCATGGCTGGTTTTTTTGAATTTTCACTAATGCGGGTCAGGGAAAATATTGACCAACAGGCATTAAGTGAATTGTTTTATCAATATTTAAATGTTGAAGAGGATTTTGTACGTGATTTGTTCACAAGAGGTGAGACCCAACTGGGCCGGGTTTTTGTTAACGAACCGGCTTTATCTGATGAAAATGCCATTCATGTTTTAGACTATGAAAGAGCTTCCGAGGTGATAAATACTGCAAGTCACATCGCGGTTTCTACATGCTATTGTCGCCACAAAATGTTGCATCTGAATCGAGCCTGTGATGCTCCGCTGGAAATTTGTATGTCTTTTAATACAGCTGCTGATTCGCTAATCAGACATAAAACTGCACGAGCGGTTGAATTAAGTGAGGGACTTGACCTGCTTGCTTTGGCTTATGAAAATAATCTTGTACAATTTGGTGAAAATGTAAAAGAAGATGTTGGGTTTATTTGTAATTGTTGTGGGTGTTGCTGTGAAGCTTTGATTGCAGCGCGTCGTTTTGGACTTGAGAATCCAGTGCATACGACAAATTTTCTTCCTGAAATTGCAGACACAGGCTGTAATGGTTGTGGCAAATGTGTAGATACCTGTCCGGTAGAGGCGATTGGTTTGGTATCTGCCAATGACCCCGGGAACAGCCTAAAGAAAAAAGCAAAAATAAACGAGGAGATATGTCTTGGCTGTGGGTTGTGTGTTCGCGTTTGTAGTAAAAATGCCATTATCCTGAAATCTCGTACAAAAAGAGTTATCACGCCGGTTAATACAGCCCATCGACTGGTTATGATGGCTATTGAGCGAGGTACTTTGCAGGACATGCTCTTTGATAACCAGGTTTTGTTAAGTCACAGAGCATTGGCAGCTGTGCTGGGAATTATTTTCAAACTTCCACCGATCAAACAATTAATGGCTGTCAAACAATTAAAATCAAAGTATCTTGAAAAAATGATTAAATATTTTGAGAAGAGGCATTACAAAGAGGAAAAGGCATAGCACACAGCACAGAAAAAAATTCTTCCAATTTTGACAATTCCGTAAAAAGTAAATTTGCT
>JAOZSR010000007.1 GCA_029939575.1 Fidelibacterota bacterium | reverse complement strand
TAGGAGATTCTTTCAGTCAAAAACCTGATTGTAAACATTCGTACCTCATTCAGAAATATAGCAAATTTACTTTTTACGGAATTGTCATCTTTAATATTCTTGATTTATCTGATATTATTCATATATACCTAATTATATTAGACTAAGATATTAAATATCATTGCTGTTATACATTGAATTAACAAAAAAACTAATAATTTTTATCTATATTTTTATTGGTATGAAAGTTGTAAATGAGATAGAATTGTAAAAAGGTTCGAAACTGTCTTTCCGAGGCAGCGAAGCAACGAAGAATCTCGTTGATAATTGTAGGAGATTCTTTCAGTCAAAAACCTGATTGTAAACATTCGTACCTCATTCAGAATGACAGCAAATTTACTTTTTACGGAATTGTCAGTATAAAAAATTAATTTTTAAAATGTAATTTGAAAATTAGGAAAAGTAGAAGGAGAAGGTTATTGGTTCTCAGCAAATAATATTAATAGTTATATCAGTTATAATAATTGGAATAGCAACTATTGTAGCCTTAAATACTCTTCAAACACAATCAGAAAATTCAAACAGACAATCTGTTTCAAAGGATTTATTGGATTTTGGTGCAAAAGCATTACTTTTTTATAAAACTGTACCATCTCAGGGCGGACCTGGAAATGATGCTGATCCGGGATTTGGGGTTAATGGTGGTGATAATATAGCCGGATTCCTGGGTTTTTCCGCTAACACATATCAAAATGAAAATGGAACCTATACAATAAGCCAGGCTAGTGGGACAGACTTTCAAATCGACGCAGTTGGTGTTGAATCAAATGTCTCAGCTACTCTTATTGTTGATATGACAGCTGCCGTTGATAGTAGAGTGTCTGTAATATATTAAAGGACTGATATTTAAATTATTTCACCCCTCGTAGTTATATTAAATATTTATAATTCAAATCAATATTATGTGACAATTAGAATTGTTATATATCGTAATATTGCTTGCAGCGAATTGGCAAAGTTGAAAAAGATTAATCAATAATTTTTTATATTAAAATCTGTACATATTATGATATCTGAAAACTTTAATTTAAGATAATGAAATGATTTAATGACAAATGAAATTATTAATGTAATAAAATCATGACAGATCCGTTTTTTTACAATTTCACCATATTACAGCATAATTTAAAGATTTCAGATTCTTGATATCTGAAAGATTGATAATGTTCGGCAGAAACCGGAAATCTCATTATGAAAGAAGTATAGCGACGAATTTACTCTCTCAATGTAAAATATATCCTCCTATTGTTATTAATTTGGAAAATCGAATTTATCATTCCTATCTCATTCAGAGTAACAGGTGAGACCTGATAAGTTTAAGATTTATTTTGAAGATTGATAAAATAATAATTGTGGCTTATAATTTTAAAAAAACAACTATTTAATTGTAGTAATAAATATTTTGGCATAAATGTTGAATCTGGACAAGGCGTTATTAGAAAACCGAGTGTAAATAAAAAAAAACAACAAAGGAGAAAATTATGGGTACTCAACAAATTCTTTTAATCGTATTAAGTGTTATTATCGTAGGTATTGCAGCAGCAGTAGGAATTCAAATGTTTCAAACACAAGCAGAAAACTCAAACCGTACAGCATGTGCCGGAGATATTCAAAATTTTGCAGCACAAGTTATAGCTTATTATAAAACACCAACTTCAATGGGTGGACTTGGAAGTGTTGCTACTGCAAATCCAGCTGCTGATGATGTTGGCCTCTATTTAGGTTGGGGTGATGCTACTGTTACAAATGCTAATGGTACATATACAATAACCTGTGCTGCTGGAGTTGTTACTATAACTGGTGATCCAATCGAAACAAATGTAGGCAATGTAGTAGGAACTGTTACATTTGCCAATGTTGGTACTTCAACAAATCCTGTATCTATAGCCTTAAATTAATAATATTTCTATTTTAAAAAGGGAGGCGCCTTTATATGTCTCCCTTTTTTAATGTAAGGAAAGGAAAAAAAAATGGGAACACAACAAATTCTTTTAATTGTACTTAGTGTTATCATTGTAGGTATTGCCGCTGCAGTTGGATTACAGATGTTTACTACACAGGCTCAGACAATGAACCGTAAAGCACTTTCCAATGATTTGCAAAATTTTGGTGCACATGCTATTGCTTTTTATAAGACACCGGCAAGTCTTGGTGGCGGTGGTAACGGCAACCCGGGATATACAGAGTTACAGGATATTGCCATAAGTTTAGGTTTTCAATCAAATGGAACATATACAAATGCCAATGGGACTTATGAAATAACTTCAAATGATGCCAACGGCTTAGTGATTACCGCTACCGGTACAGAACTTGGTGCTAACCAGGCCAGTGGCAATGTGAAAGTCGTTTTAACGGTTGATGCTGATAATAATGATGTACCACGTCAATTTTTGTCAATGGATATACAAAATTAATTAGGAAAATATTTTGCTTAAAGAATTTCGATATCAATGTGTATCACCTAATGGAAAAAAAGTTCAGGGAACTGTCCTAGCAGGTACTCCGAAAAAGGCAAAGACCTTAATCCAGAAGGTTGCTGAACGGCATAGGTTAGAAATTAAAAAAATTGAAAAAAAGCGTAATTTTTTATATACAGTAAAAGATGCAAAAGGGAAGAAAAAAAATGGACGGCAAAGCGCCTACAACAAGGAGGAGGTAGCGCTTGCTTTAAACAAAATGGGATATTTGAATCCAAAAATCCAGCCGGTATTGCTGGATTTTCAAATGAAACCACCCTTTGATACAGTTATGATGTTTATTCAGTTAAGTTCATTCTTACTTAAAGAAAAACTAAGTTATGATAAAATTTTAAGAATGCTTGCTGAAGAAGAATCAAATCCTACATTAAAAGAAACATTAAAAAAAATTGAGAGTGATCTAAAAAAAGGAAAAGACGGAACAGAGGTTTTTGCAAGATATGCAGATGTGTTTGGAAAATTTCCCGCTTATATGCTTGGGCTGGCAACAAAAAGCGGTAATATGTCAGAGGTCTATGAAGCAACTGCAAAATTTATGGAAAGATCGATGGAATATCGTAAAAGTTTGAAAAAAGCATTTATGTCACCATTATTTACTATAATTGCCATGACCGGTGCTGTTATTTATTATATTATCTCAATTTTTCCGTCAACAGCAAAAATGTTTTTAAAATTTGGAATGGAAATACCCCCCTTAACTGCTGCTACTTTAAAATTAAGTGATTTTCTTGGAGCCAATTGGTGGTGGATGTTTTTAATGACTGCCGGGCCTGTAGTGGCGTTAATGGTGTGGTGGGCTACGCCCCAGGGAAGAGTAATTAGGGATAGATTGCTAATTAAAATTCCGGTAATTGGTCCATTATTACACAAAAGTAGTATAGAGATTTTTTTCAGAGTTTTTGCTGCTATTTATTCCGGGTCAGAAAATAATATTGAAACACTTCGTGCTTCTGCAGAAGCCTGTAAAAATGCCTATATAGAAAAAGGTATTAAAGAGGTGACAATTCCTTTAATGTTAAAAGAGGGAATGTCCCTTGTACCTGCGCTTGAAACGGCTAAAGTATTTAATCCAACAACGTTAAGTAGGATCAGATCAGGAGCCGAGGTTGGAAATGTTATGCAAGCAGCAAAAATGATAGCTCTTTTTTATGAAAGAGAGACATCCTATAAAATGCAGGGATTAATTGATTCAATTCAAACTTTTATTGGCGCATTTATTGCTATTGTAATTACTGCCTTAACAGTAGTATCAGCAGAAGTTGCACTTGTATCACCTCCGACGCCGGGAATGTAGATATGAATATTTTAAAAAATTTGAAAATGCTGAATGAGATATAACTGGAAAACTTATAATGTTACAAAGAAAAAGATTAGCTAAAGTACTTGTTGAAAAGGGGATCATAGAAAATGAAACTCTTCAAAAAGCTTTAAAAATACAAGATACTGAGCCAGCAGATAAAAAAAGAAGTCTGGAAACAATATTAACAGATGACCTAAAAATCAGTCACGATGTGATTTTTGGGCAATTGGCTGATTTATATGCCTTTCGGACTTTAAAAATCAATTTTGAAAGAATTGATGCAAAACAAATACAACATACAAAAGAGATATTAGCTAAATTTCCGGATGATCTAAAAAAAGACATACTTTTACATAATATCGTTCCATATAAAATTTTGTCTAATAGAAGAAATACGTTATTGGTGCTGGCTGCAAATCCTCTTGATAAGATTTGTGAAAAAATTTCTCTGCAAACAGAATTTAAAAAATATGAAGTTGTTTACACTCCATTAAAATCAATTACTAAATTAGTAGATATTGTAGCACCACAGCAAAATGTTTTTCTTGATATTTTAGATGAAGTCGGAGATGAAGTCGGGGAACTTAAGGAAGAGGATTTAAACCAGGACCTGGATGAGTATTCTCTCGATGAAGAAATTAACAAAAGTTTATTAGTAAACCTTTTTGAAGGTTGTCTTATCGAAGCAGTACGTAAAGGGGTTAGTGATGTACATATAATTCCTTTTGGAAAAAATAACGTTGACATTTATTTTAGAATAGATGGTAAATTAACTTTATGGCACAGACAAGAAAATATTACTCCGGAAGCTATGTCTGCTGTCGTCAAAGATCGTTCAACTGGTATTGACCGATTTGAAAGAGGTACAGCTCAGGATGGTTTTGCTCAGCGTAATGTTGACGGGCATTTAATCAGATTCAGAATATCCGTTATCCCAATTGTTTCAGAAGAATATGAAAGATTGTTTGAAAGCATTGTGATAAGGGTTATTGATGACAGAAATGTTATAACCGATTTGAGAAAACTTGGTATACAGGATGTTGCTCAAAAAAACTTTCTTAAGGCTATTAATACTACCAAGGGAATGGTAATTGTTACCGGACCTACAGGTAGTGGAAAAAGTACAACCCTGATAGCTGCTTTATATAATGTGATTGATCCAACAAAGAATGTGTTAACTGTAGAAGATCCGGTGGAATTTGTTATCCATGGCGCACGTCAATTAAAAATTAGTGGAAGAATGAGTTTTGATTCGGCAATCAGATCAATATTACGACATGATCCTGATATTGTTCTGGTTGGTGAGATCAGAGATAAAAAAACAGCCGAAGTAGGAGTTAAACTCGCCAATACCGGTCATTTAACATTTTCAACTTTACATACAAATGATGCTCCCAGTGCTATTTCAAGACTTTTTAAAATGGGAATTGAACCTTTTCTTTTAGCATCATCAATCAATATTATAACAGCCCAAAGATTAATTCGGAAACTATGTCCAAAATGTAAAGTACCACTAAGTAAATCAAAATATAAAGCTGCTCTTGAAATGGGAATAACTGAGGCAGAATTAAAATCAGGGAAAATTTACGAGGCTGGAAAAGGCTGTAAAAAATGTAATAATGGCTACAAAGGCCGTGTGAATATTTGTGAAGCATTATATTTTTCTCCAGAAGTTAAAGCCGCTATTTTGGCTTCCGGAGCTGATATTGACGAAGATAATATTAGGAAAATTGCCGAATCTCAGGGCATGTTATCGTTAAGGGATTCTGGGGTGGACAGAATCGTCAATGGATTATCCACTTTAGAAGAAGTTTCTTATGCAACTTCGGAGGATTAGAAAATGACCGGAGTCCGTATGTTACAGGTTATGGTCGCAGTTACTCTGTTTACAACCACTCTTATAATGGTCTATAATGGACTAATTGGTAAAAACCTGATAGTTTATCGGGTAGCAGTATTAGAACAGGGACATCGATATGCGGCTAGATTTTTACAGAAGGTTCAGGCTGAATTAATTGGTAAAGTTAACAGTTTTGCTGATATCCATAATATTTATAATGGGGGTGTCTCGGATTCCCTTGTTACTACAGATGAAGTTTATCATGTTAATATCAGATCTAATTATTGTGATGCATCAGGCGATATCAGTAATCCGAATACAAATTTTCAAAAAGTTGAGGTTAGGGTTTTTTGTGTTTCCAATACTTTTGCAGATACTATTAGAATAGGAACAGCAGTTGAACCAATTAGCAGGATTTTTGCAAATATTTATTAGAGGAAATTAATGGGTGTATTATTAGACACAATAGGATCTTTAGTAATAGGTAGTGCATTTTTACTTGTAATGCTAAAAGCCTTATTTACTTTGACTTCAAGCGCCCATAATATTAATATGGAATATTCATTACAACATTTTTCAGAAGAAGTAATTACAATAATAGATTCGCTTTATTTAGAGAAAGCGGGCACTGGAGTTCCTGCCAGTTCGGATATTGTGTTAAATGCTACTTCCCGTAATTTTCGATTTAGGGGAAAAATGAATGGTGATCTGTCTCCAATAGATACAGTGGAGATTATTCAGACTATGGCTAACCAGGATACAGTTGACAGATATGGATACCCTTTAAGAATTTATAGAAATGGTACACTTGAAGCAGGACCATTCTGGTTGGCTGATACTCTTGAGATAACATATTTTGATCAAAATAATGATACAACTTTTTCTGCAGGTTCTGTTTTTTCACTTAGTATGGAATTTACACTCACCTATGACCATTATAGTACAGAACATGGACATTATAATCAAATCCATATACCAATTATTATGTGGAGATATTTTAATAATATATACAAGAATGAGGCATGATAAATTGACTCATTATAAAATAAAAATTAATAAAGGAGAATATTATGAATAGGACAGTATTAATTATGGTAGTATTATTTTCAATAATATTTGCTTCAATTTCATTGAATTTAATGAACAGGTCTTCAGATTTGACAGAAACAATGGGCAAAAAGGCTTCTGGTCAAAATGTCGGTAATCTTGGCGCCTATGCACTTAACTGGGCAATTAAACAAATTAATGATGGAAATGTTTCTGAATCAGAGACAAAAACTTTTAATACTCCTACAACAGAATCTTTTGAAGTTTTAGGAGGATATATCGATCAGGTTGCTTTTGATTATGAATATGAGAATTCAGAATATTCTAATCCTATCAGGATAGTTGCAAATGTAAGTTGGTATAATAATGATGTACAAATGTTTCACACCAGTGAAGCAATTGTCAATAAACCAATTGATTTTCCTTATGACATGCTGGCACATTACAGATTTAACCAGGAATCCTGGGATCAATCAGGAGAAGTTTGGGATGTGGTTGAAGATGTTAAGGCATTAAACGCAACATCTTATGGCGTAGATAATTATCAACAGGTTGAACATTTTCCAACTGAATATGTTGCTGACTTTGATGGCACTACTGACTATATTGAAACTCCGGAAGGCTTTAGTTCTCTGATGCATAAAGATCAAACTACTGTTGGTTTTTGGATGAAGACCGAAACCAATCGCAGTGGTGATATTGATTGGGGAATTTTAGCCTCTGAATTGAATTTTTCCGAGCAGGAAGAGGTTGTCCCAAATCGTTGGAATCGTAATAGATATCCCCACTACAGAAATGGTTATCATTATGGACATTATCGCTGGCATCATCGTCATCAACATAGAAAATATTTTGCCCCGGTATGGGGAATCCGTACCCATTCCTTTCAGGGTGGTTGGATTTTTAAATTACAGCATTTGAGAATTAGTTTTTATGTAGTAACAGAAGATGGATTAAAATATATTTCTTTTCAGAAATCGTCTAATATTTTTCATCAGCAAGAGGTTTTTAAATGGTATTATGTTGCTGCATCCTATGATAAGATTGAAAAGAAAATCTATTTAAGAATTGGAGATAAAGATGGAAATATTCTATTCTCAAATTCTAAAACCCTGTCAACAGATATAGTCGGTGAAGATGCAGATAATACTGTTTTTATAGGTGGTAGAGAAAGTGTTGGCCCGGAAAATAGCAACAGAGGGCGCCATTTACATTCAAATCGTATGGCTTGTTTTAAAGGTAAAATGGCTGGATTCGGAATTTTTAATCAGGTTTTGAGTGATGCTGATGTTTCATCAATATGTAATAGTTACAGGACAACGGGCAATATCCTTAATCCAGATAATAATTCATCTGACGGAGAATTAAAAATTGTTTACTGGCAGGAATAAGGATTAATTATGGGAATACAACAAGATTTGTTCAATTCTGAGAAATTTATGTACAAGTGGTGGTTAAAGATCCGTTGGTTTTTAACAATGGTATTATTTACAATAGGAATATTGCAAGTTGCAAAAATCGATGAACAAACATATCCAATATCAATTTTTGTAGCGGCTTTTATTGGCATCAATATGTTAAATCTATTGTATTACATGCAAATTATAAAAACTAATAATATTCTAAAAGCTTTCCAGGTATTTTTAGATGCTATTTTTGCAACTCTGATTGTACATTTAACAGGTGGCATGGGTAGCCCTTTTGTATGGATTTATTTACTGGCTATTATAACAGCCAGTTTGTTGATAGAACAAAATGGCGGATTTTTAGCAGCCATGATTGGAAGTCTATGTTTATTATTCCTTGTGTTATTATATAATTTAGCCTGGTTAAGCCCTATTGGCAATATGTCATATAAGGATGATATAGCTTCTCAAACTATTTTCCTGATATCATACACAGGATTATTCAGTGGAATGGCTGCTATTATCAGTTGCATTAGTGATTTGGTAAGACATGAAACTACAAGTTCGTCAGATTCAAGAACACATCTCAAGATGTTGGAAGATAGGCTTGAAGAGAGAGATGAGCAGTTTTTTTTACTAAAACGTAAAAATAATGATTATGTTGAAGCATTAAAATTGGCAGCTCAAATTTCTCATTTGGATCATGATATCAATAATCCGTTAACAATATTTTCTTTATCCGGAAGGCGGATAAAGAATGCTTCAGAAAAATATAATGATGAAAAACTTAAAAAAACGAGTGATCAGATTTATGATGGTGTTGAAGCGATAAAAAAACATTTGCTTAAAATTGAAGATTTAAAGCATTTGAAGATAGTACAGGAATTTAGAGAAACTTCTGAAACTGAATAGTTATATTTTTGTTACTGGATATTGGAAAGAAATAAACAAGGACTTGAAAATATGAAAAAACATATTTTGGTTGTAGATGATGAGCAAGGTGTAAGAGAGATATGTAAAGATTTCCTGGAGGAAGAAGGATACCGAATTACTCTCGCAGTTGATGGTCAGGATGCTCTTGAAAAAATGGATAATGATGATTTCGATCTTTATTTGATTGATATGGCCATGCCAAAAATTGATGGTTTTGAATTAATGAAATTAATCAAGAAGAGTCATCCTTTAGCTGTGATAATAGTATTGACCGGCTTTTCAAGTATTGAGGGTGCTATTAAAGCTGTTCATGCCGGAGCATACCAATATCTATCAAAACCAATAAATGCTGATGAATTATTAAAAGCCGTAGATGATGGGCTTCAATATTCACAAGACTTATATGGCCCGCTTTTAAAAGTTTTTGACCCGGGTGAAGAAAGTGCTGCGATTTCTGTTAAAGGAGAGCCAACTATATTAAGAGGTTTTACTCCGGAAGAAAAAATTGCCTTTCTTGATATAGGAAATGTTATCTCGTTTCAGGAGGGTGACAATATTATCCTTGATTCAGATGACTGTAAAGATTCTATTATTCTTGTTGAAAGTGGTGAAGTATCAGTATGGCTCAGTAATACAACAATAGATTATTTACAAAAATGGGATTCATGGAGAGAAGAAAGCTTCATAGTATCATCAGTTTCTGAAACAAAACTTAGGGCTGAAACCGATGTTAATATTAAATATTTTGACAGAAAGGTAATTCTAAATCATTTTGCAGGGCAAGATGAAAAATTGTTAAGACGCTTTATAATTAACCTGGTTAATTGTAACTATTTAAAATGGCGAAAATCGGCACAAAGAATTGTGATGCTAAAACTTGTAACTGGTGAAAGATAACCGGAGCTATCGGGGGATAATATGGGATTAAGTTTTACACCGGAAATGCAGGTTACCTTACCTGAATATTTATATGGTACAGAACGATTTAAGAACATTAATAAATTAATAAATTTTAATAAAAAATGGCGGGAAGAGGCCTACGACCAATTAAGAATTATCCTTGCTAAAATGAAAGAATTTGATGCTTCTGACATGGATATTGGGGGAGAGGGAGCGCAGGGAAAAGTTTGGTTTAGAATTTTTGGCAACAAAGGTCCTCGTGATGATGTGCCCACATATAGTGAAGATGAAATAACCGCTATATTATTAAGTATTCTTTCAGATGAACAGAAAGTAGTCTTATTTAAGCAAAAGAATGTAGATTTTTCCCTTGGGCTATTATTTGATGGAGATAAAAATAGTTCACGTTTTCGTGGAGATGTTTACTTTGAAAACAATAATCTTGTAGCAAATTTTAGGCGAATTAATCAATATCTTTTTCCTATGGAGAGTTTAGGATTTCCACCTGCAATTGTAAAAAAATTAAATGTTAAGCATGAAAAGTCAGGATTAATTTTAATTACCGGGATTACAGGTGCCGGAAAAAGTTGCTCATTAGATTCTATAGTTGATATGAATAATAAAAGTTACCAGGGACATATTGTAATAATAGGAAATCCTATTGAATATATTCATAAATCCCATAATTCTATTATTCGGCATAGAGAAGTTGGAGGAGATGTATTAGGATTCAAAGATGGAGCAATTCAGGCATTGCGCCAGGATCCTGATGTTATTGTTGTTGGAGAGATGAGGGATTCAAAAACTATAGCAACTGTTCTTGAAGTAACTGACAGTGGACATAAGGTTTTTACAACACTTCATACAAGTTCTGCCATTGAAAGCCTGCATCGAATAATTGGTGAGTTTCCCAGTGAAGAACAGGATCGGGTCAGGATGCGATTGGCAGATTGCCTGAGCCTGGTAATTTCACAGAAATTGATTCCTGATACTCAGGGAAAATTAACATTGGCTAAAGAAATTTTGAATGTTACTTCCTCTGTAAAAGCAGCAATTAGAAATAAAAATATAAGTGAAATTTACCAAATGATCATGCAAGGGAAAAAAGCAGGAATGGCAACAATGGAGCAGGATTTATTAATGCTTTACAAAAAGGAAATTATTTCACGAGATACAGCCCTGGATTACTCAAATAGTCGAAAGGTTATGGCAAGATTACTTAACTGTTAATTTTGTTTACAAATTCAAATTTGACTAATCCAAAGCCATGGATTTCCCATAAATCAGGTTTTATTTTTTACTTAATTGTGCATATCTAAAAAAATTAGTGCAAAGCTCAAAAATATTACATAATTTCCAATATTAATAAATGCTGGAGGTGTTTTATTGTGAACGCTAAAATGAAACAAATTTTTATAAGATCAATTTTCGTTTGTGTCATTTTTTGTTTATTCGCTCTCATTTTTAACTGGATTTCCCCAAATGGTGTTAATCTAATAACTAGGTATAATGAAGTTATAGTAAAGGGAAATTCTTTAAAAATCCCAATATTCATGAAAGAATCAAAAAATTCTGCAGAAGAGACTGCTAAATTATACGAAGAATTTAGTCCGGCCCGGGAAATTAACCTTGAGCAAACTTTAAAATGTTTTGGGGAGGGTGGGACATTGTTTATTGATGCGCGGGCTCATGAAGAATATATCAAAGGACACATACCTGGGGCGATTAATATTCCAATAGAAGAAATCAGCATTTCAGAAATAGAAATAAATAGTCTTGATGTTATGAAAAAAATAATTATTTATTGCGATTCTTTTGATTGCACACTCAGTCTTGATCTTGCTATGCAATTAGAGGCTATGGGTTTTGGCAATGTACATTTTTTTCTGGGTGGTTGGCTGGAATGGCTAGAGTCTAATTACCAGGTTTCAGTAGGAGAAAACCTATGAAAAATGAAAAATATTATATCATTCGGGAAATTGTAAGAATTGTATTGGGATTTATTTTCCTTTATGCCTCTATGGATAAAATAATTTTTCCAGCTAGATTTGCAGAGGTAGTTTACCATTATAAAGTTTTACCTATTGAATTTTTAAACCTTGTTGCTGTTTTTGTACCCTGGATTGAAGCTGGCTTAGGAATTATGCTTTTATTGAATATTTGGGTGAATTCAGCTGCTTTTGTATTATGTTGTTTTAATATCCTTTTTATCGGACTTATATATAGTGCGATTGCCAGAGGATTAGATATTGAGTGCGGATGTTTTTCACTGGATCCGGTTGCGTCAAAAGTTGGCTGGATGCGAATTTTTGAAGATTTTTTATTGTTGCTATCTTGTACATTTTTACTCTGGACCGGTTTACAAAAAGAAGTTCAAACAAAATATATTAATTAATCCCAATTTTAATCAGGTAATTTTATATCCACATATTTCAGGTTTATAGATGACTTGATACGTATTATCAATAATATATAAAGTTATCTATTATAATGATTTATAAAATAGAGGTTCTGTATTTTATACTTTATACAACAATTTGAATAGTTGCTTTCGGATATTTCTTTTGAAATAGGCTGTATGTAAGTTTTAAATTGTTTGAGTATTGATAATTTTATATATTTGCGGTATGAAAATAGGTAATTACGAAATAGAAACTCCTGTTATATTTGCACCAATGGCTGGTTATTCTGACCGAGCTTTCAGAACTATTTGTAAAAGATTAGGCGCTGATCTTGTTTTTACAGAATTTGTAAGTTCTGAAGGAATTGTCAGAGGTTCTGAAAAAACGGAATCATATCTCGATTACGATGACATTGAACGTCCACTTGGAATCCAGATATTTGGGCATGATCCTGTTGCTATGGCGAATTCTGCTAAAATGATTGAAGAAAAATTCCAGCCGGATGTGATTGATATCAATATGGGGTGTTCGGTTAAAAAAGTTGTGGCGAAAAACGCAGGAGCTGCATTATTGAATGATTTAAATCTCCTGTCTAAAATAGCAGGAAAAGTAGTAAAAGCTGTAAAAACTCCTGTGACTGCCAAAATTAGAAGTGGATGGAACCATAAAAATATTGTTGCGGTTGAAGTTGCTCAAATTTTAGAAGACCAGGGAATTACAACTTTGACTATTCATCCTCGCACAGCCTCTGATGTTTTTTCAAGTAAACCGGACTGGAATATTATAACCGAAATTAAACGTGCTGTGGATATTCCGGTTATTGGTAACGGGAATATAATCACACCTTTCGATGCTAAACAGATGTTAGACAGAACCGGTTGTGATGGAATCATGATCGGGCGTGCCGCCATTGGTAATCCCTGGCTTTTTAATGATATTAAAAAATATCTTGCTACTGGGGATACTCCTGTTGAAAGACCATTAATAGACAAAATACAACTATGTAAAAATCTGATTAACCTGGAAATAGAATATAGAGGATGGGGAAACTGGTATCCAATTATGCGAAAATTTTATAGTTCCTATTTCAAAGGCTTTCCAGGCGCATCTCAATTTAGAGAGCAATTAGTTAAATCTGAATCTATATCAAACACACTTGAAATCATCGAGAATTTAGAAAAGCAGATTATTTCTTCTTAAATATCAAGTTACGATAATGATTTTCCTGCCATTTAACGATTAGATTTCGTAAATCCCGATATTCTTCAGGAAAAATAATGGCATTGTTAATTGATAACATTCTGGTTAAAATTATTTTGCCAGCTGTCTTATTAAGGCTAATTTCGATTTGTCCGATTTTGTTTTTTAGTTTTTGAGAAATTTCTGGTGTTATAAGATTATAATTTTCAGGAAGTTCAATAGAATATGTATAAGATTCAAAAAATGGATAGTTAATATTTATTGGTGTTTTGCGGTTTCTAATGGCTAAGGATATATGATCACTATTAAAACTATTCTTAAAATCAGGGATTGTAAATCGGAAATATCCATGCTCAGTTTTTAATTTTTCTTTGGAAGTAAAATTGATATTAGCACTACATCCTTCCTTTGAAAGAAAGGTCAGGTTACTATTTTTTATTGAAATAGACTTATAGGCCCTGGAGATTAGATTTTCAATTGCTTTATTGGAGTTGCTAATTTCATAATAAGAATTATATTTACCTGATAAATTTAGATTATTATTTCCGGAATAGGATAAATCATCGTTAATAACCAGGTTCGTATTGATACATAATTTATTATCTTTTCTGTCGTAGTTTTTACTTTTATGAAGATTATTTTTTGAATTATTTAAATAAAATAAAGTTTTTTGAGAAAGTGTGCTGCGAATATCAATCTTAAGATCTTTTGATGGATGAAAATAGTGCGCATCTTGTCCTGTGAATGCAGCTTTAACAATGATATCGTCAAATTGAAGTAAAGACGGTACAACTTCTGAAAATTGATTATAACGGGATACTAATATTGGATAGGAAGACGCACCACAATATTTTAATAATGAGGATAGTAAAAAAGCTTTATCATAGTTTGTTCCTGTGTTTTGAAAAAAAGTGATTTCTGCTGCCAAAGGTTTAAAACCTGTCAATTCCGGAGAAATTTTCACATGTCCGGTTTCAGTAGCGATTGCTTTTTGTAGCCTTGTAAGTTTTTCCTGTGGAACTATAATTCCGTCAATTAAATTGTCAATTTTTGTTTCAACTTTAGCACTAAGATTCAATAAACCATTTTTTGAAGGATTAAGATAATCATAAATAAAATCCCAGGAATCAATTGTTGAAAAGACTAATCTTGGTTTATATTCTCCCATAGATAATTGATTATTCTCTTTTTTTACGGCTTTAATATTTTCATGATGCCATTTGTATGTTTTTTCTCCGTTATCAGTGATATTTACCTCTGGAGTTGAGTCGATATCACAATTCATAAAGTCAAATTTGAGTTCAGTATTTTCCGGTACTATAATTTTTACAATCATTGATTTAATTGGATATAGAGCGCTAAATATTTCTTCGCCCATTAATCCCGGCTGGAAATCTTTTCGGTTAGTAATTTTATATGAAAAATCAACGATACACCCCCGTTCTATTCCAGGATGAGTAACAACCATTTCACGAAGATGATTATAAAGAGGAGCATTGGAGGCTCCTCGTGGAAGAACCTCATTAAAGGCATTTGGAGGAGATATTACTTCGCTGCTATCTTTCATAATAGTCAATGACTTAATGATATCCAGTGATTGATATTTTGGATTATAAATAATAAAATCTTCACCAAAAAGTCTATTCGTTGCGAGATAACTATTTATTTTAACTTTATGATGATAAGTATAACTTATCTCACCATTGCTGTGAAGTTGATATTCTTTAGTAATTTCAAGAAATTCAGCATCATATTTTGTATTGGCAAAAATAAAATTTAACAGGAATAAAAAGATTATTAGTGTATTAAATTGATTTCTTTTAGAAAGCATCATCATTCTCCTTATCTTTTCAGAATTATCGCAGTATTAGCAACGTCTTTACTGGCTTTTACCGAATTTTGAAAACTCTTCCAGTCTTCTTTCTCATATCTACGTTTTTTCAGAACTAATTTTTGATGGAAAACTAATTTGTTACCATTTTCTTTGTAATTTGAGCTGAAAGAAGCACCGGAACCATCGAATTTCTCAAATTCGGGTAAATATCCAATTTTAGTTCCTGAAGGTAGTTGAATTGTTTCGTCAAATTCAACTAATCTGGAACAACTTGTACGAAAGCCAAATTTTTTATCTTCATCCAAATTCATAAAAAGATGATGATTTAATCGGCGATCCCAAAAAATATAAGTAGCTACAACCGGTGTAAAAATGATCTCTTTTTCTGTTAATAAAGCATATTTTGGGATTTCATAACTTATTGTAATTCTCATTGGTTTCGAAAGATCGTAAGGGTCTGTATATTCAAGATTATTGATCTTTGTTGCAGGGGAAATATGATACATCATTTTTTCAAAGAAATCCTGCCAGGTATTTATATAATTGCCTCGAAAAATACGGCGAAAACGGGCATCAGATTGTTTTTCCACTTCTATAGTGAATTCACCCATAATTGTACCATCAACCTGAAGAGCAGATTTCCCTTTGACCCGGTAATAATGTTCTGAGGGCGGCGAAATAGGTGTTGACATAAGACCTGCGCCTTCCGGAATTCCCATTAAGTATTCTTGCTGTTGCTCAGCACTTGACCATAGTTCTCTTACACCTGGAACCCAGGTCGGATCAAGAAGTTTATATTTGCCGTCCAGTTTGACAATAGTTACCGAATGATTGAACTGGTCTGCTGGAATTTTATCGATTCTGGATCTTGCCATTGTCATAGCAGCGTAGGATTCAAATCCAGCTGCCCGGAGCATTGTAATGAGCATTCCGGCTTTGTCTTTGCAAACTCCACAACGGTCTCTAAATGTCATTTCACCTTTATGGAGTGTAAAACCTTCGCCAGGTCCCATTGATAAACCGGAATAACGAATTTCTTCAGCAACCCAGTGTGTAAGTCTGGTGATTTTTTCGAGATCTGTTTTAGCTCCTTGAATTATCTCCAATGTTTTATTTTTGATCTCTTCTGTAAATTCAAAACTACCATAATCTTCATTTACACCATAAAACCAGGTAGATTTGGCTTCCCAATCGGGTGAAGTGGAAAGTAGTAGTTTGGGAGCAACATCAGAAATCGCTATCATATTTGATTCATTTTTAAAAGGTTTAATATCAACTTTTTTCCAGGAATAAACTGTTTTATCCTGGTGAATAAATTTTGAAGCTTGTAATTCGCCATTATAAATCTCATACTGGATATTTTTTGTTAAAGGGATAGAAACTTCATAGTATTTTTCAAGAATCGGATATGAAGACCAGAAAGGAACAATATCATAAAAATGACCTTTCATCGGTGGAATATAGCGTTCATCTTCCGAGTCCATAAGCAGGGCATAGGTAAAGCCTTTTCGCATTAATTTATATGAAACAGCATCACCAACCTCAAGCCTGCCATAAGCAATCATTTTGTTTCTCATGCCCCAGTAAATGGCACGGGCAGGTGCCGGATAATCATAAATATGATCTTTGGCAATTTTTATTACTCTGCCATCTTTCTTAAAAATTGTGGCTTCTTTAATTTCAATAAAAGCTGATAAAGTGTCGTAATCAAAATGGATAGTTCTAAGATTTTTTGCTCCCTGGAGTGTGAGTACTTTAATTAACTTATGAATATAAACATAACTTAAACCGGACTCCATTACGTCAACTTTTGTACTATCAAAAATCATAATTTTATCTGCCAGCGCATGGTCACTGCTTTCTCCGGCAGATTCTATCATTTTAAAAATTTGTGGATTTTCCTGAGAAATTAAAAAATTGAAGAGAAATAACAGAATAATTATTGAAAATAATAATGATCTGGTTTTCATAATAATCTCCTATCTGGCTGTTTATTAAGGTATTAAAAAGTTGTTAGTTAAAATGTAAAATTAACAGAATAGTTCCAATTCCAAGTGATAAAAAGAGTAACAGACTTAAAATAATTGTAAAGTGCTGGTGTTTCGCAATTAATTTGAGTAAAAGTTCTGTCTGAGAATTAATTTGCTCATTTAATTCTGCTTGTTTTTTGAGACTCGCTTCAATAGACTCAACTCTGGATGCAATGTTATTAGAATTTTTTTCACCGGATAATAAATTTTTCACATCAGAACTAATCGTTGCAGTTTTAAGCAACATTGGAGTAAGTTTTTTTAGAATTTGAAATGTTCCTCGAATATATGCCATATTATCTACTTTATGATATTTTCTTTATTAAGAACTGATTCAAAAACAATAAGTTATTTAATTCCTATTTTATGAAATAAACTGTTTTTTTGCCAGGTTCAATTGCTTGTTCAACCTTTTTTGTAAATTTCATTAAGTTTATCCATAATTTTTAGTAATTATTAATAATTTGTTAATAGTTTAATAATTTTTTAGTAGATATTCAATATTCATCTTTGAATAAAAATATTAAGTTACAATCATAATGGGATTGAATTTGAATGACCAAAGAGAAAATCCTTAGATATAATTAATCATTTCGTCAACATCATTTATAATCATTAAATTAACGGGTTTGTAAAAAGTGGAAATCATGTCAATCTGAAAGAGTTTCAAACGAAGAATCCCAGTCGATTGTCAACGAGATTCTTCGTTGCTACGCTGCCTCAGACTATGTCCGGCTTTCGACGGAAAGACAGCTTCGATTCTTTTTACGAAACCATCATTAAATTAAAAAAAATAAAAATATTCATTTTTTAACTATTTTTATAACTTCTATAAAAACAATAAATAATATGTAGATATTTATGTGTTAGAAAATATTTGAAGAGGAAAAATATTCCTTTTGACGATAAGAAATTCCGATTATTTGATTAGAAGTGATTATAGGAATTATTGTTTGAAAAAAGTTGAATTTTTACTTGTTATAACCTTGTAATTCTATAAATATCAATTTTTAAGTAGAATAATAAAAATTAGGAAAAATTCAGCATTTTTGTTAATTGTTTCTAATGGCAATATTGTTGCCTTTTAAGATATCAGAAAAGGAGCAATTGACAATGGATTTTAGATTAAGTGAATTAAAAAATAATATGGTTATTCAAAACAATAAGAATAATCTGGTGGCAAATAATTTGGCTAATGCCAATACTACAGGCTTTAAAAAGGATATTCCATTTTTTGAACTTCTTAAAAATAAAGAATCTTCGAGAATGAAAATGAATTCTTATCGGGATTATTCCCAGGGAGCATTAAAAGATACCGGAAATCCTTTGGATATGGCAATTACCGGAGAAGGTTTTTTTACAATAGATACTGACGGTGATACCAAATATACTCGTGATGGACATTTTACAGTTGATAGTGAAGGTTTTTTAGTAACTAAAGAAGGTTATGGAGTATTAGGACATAGTGGTTTGATAAATGTTTCTATTGACGGACAGAAAAAATCGGAATTGAATATTAATTCATCGGGAGAAATTTTTGCAGACTCAAACTTAATTGGAAAATTATTAATCTCACGTTTGCCGGAAGACGGGAAAATTAATAAAGGAAGAGGAAATTTTTTCACATATTCAGGGAGAAATTACCCGGAAATAGTGGATGAACCAAATATTGTACAGGGAAAACTTGAAGGTTCAAATATAAATCCTGTTAAGGAAATGGTTCAATTAATTGAATTAAAAAGAAATTTTGAATCTGCCCAAAGAACTATTAAAGCACTCGACAGAGTTTTGGGTGATGCTTCATCAAAACTAAGTAGATATTAAATAAAGGGAGAATATAATGATTCGCTCATTAAGAACAGCAGCTCTTGGTATGGAAGCCCAACAATTACATGTTGATACAATTGCAAATAATTTAGCAAATGTAAATACAACAGGGTTTAAAAAGAATTCTCTGGAATTTCAGGATTTACTGTATCAGACAATTCAATCAGGAGCTTCAGATAGAAGAGATGGAAAAGAAAAACCGGGTGAAATTCAAATTGGTCATGGAAACAAACCAATATCTACTTTTCGTTCATTTTCACAAGGAACAATTGAGGAAACGGAAAATCCACTTGATATGGCTATCAAAGGCAGAGGTTTTTTTCAGGTACAAAAAAGTGACGGCTCCTTTGCTTATACAAGAGATGGTTCTTTTAGAGTTAATGGATCCGGCAATATTGTAACATCATCGGGATTGTTTATGTATCCGGAAATTTCAATTCCATCAGGAGTTTCAAGTTTAAATATTAGTGAAGATGGAGTTTTATCAGTTCTTTATGACGGACAAAGTGAATCGGAAGAAATAGGACAGGTTGAATTATCTAATTTTATGAATCCTGCCGGTTTATCTGCAATAGGTGGTAATCTCTATGTTGAAACCGAAGCATCGGGACGACCAAATTTTGGACTACCGGGAGAAGAAGGTTTTGGAACATTGTACCAGGGTTATCTTGAAAAATCTAATGTAGATGTTGTTCGTGAAATGGTCGATCTGATCGTTGCTCAACGTACTTATGAAATAAATTCAAAAACCGTAAAAACCGCTGACGAACTCCTGGCAATGACAAATAATTTGAAACGATAGAGATAGAAATATGTTAAGTAAAAAACCTGTAATATTAATTATTTTGATAACAATATTGACAAGCCTGTCCTTAGGAAGTCAATCATCGAAAGAAATAGTATTGGAAAATATTACAGGCTATTTTGCTCAAAAAATTGGAGTTGATGAATCTGATATTTTTATGAAACTATTACATTACCCGGATAATTTAAAAATTTCAGCAAATTCAAAAATATTAGTTGAATCACGGAACGCCGTACCTGGATTAGGACATCAAACCTTAAAATTAAAAGTTTTTCTTAAAAATGGTACTATTGAGAATTACCGTATTACTGTCACTGTTTCTGCCAAAATGAAAATACTGGTTGCTAAAACAGATTTGAAAAGAAATGAATGGTTAGATGAGAATAAACTGGAAATTAAGACAGTATTAATTACAAATAATAATCTTAACATTGTCAAATCTATAGAGCAGGTCAAAGGACTTGTTACAAAGCAGGTGATTCGGGCTGGCGATCAAATAAAAAGAGATATGTTATATGTAAAACCGGACATAGAACGGGGTGAAAATATTACATTACAATTTGTTCGAAATCATATTTTAATAGAAGCTGATGGAAAAGCCAAAGAAAGCGGTGTTATTGGTGATAAAATCAGGGTAATGTGTGAAACTTCACGAAAATTTGTTAAAGGCACTATATTAACGCCTAATGTTGTTGTTGTAAATATAAAGTGAGAAAATGAATAAATTACAATATATATCAATAATTTTCTGGTTTGTTTTGACCAATTTACTATTTGGGCAACTTTATAACGGTGTTAAACATTCCATGTTTTCTGATATTAAAGCAAATAATGTTGGTGATGTTATTACTGTATTGATAATTGAAACTGCCGATGCCAAAAGCGAATCAGAATCTTCAAGTTCCAAACAATCAGATTTTTCTGCCAACGGTTCAACTTCGGGAAATCTTGGAAAGTTGACAGAATTTTTGCCAATGTTCGGTGCTTCAAGTTCGATAGCTAATAGTCATGATGGTGATGCTGAATCTTCGCAGTCAGAAAGATTAACAGGCAAAATTTCGGCAATCATTGTTGAACAAAACGAAAATGGTATACTAAAAATACAAGGTGAACGGACGGTTGAAATAAATGGTGAGAAAAATCTAATGCAGTTAGAAGGACTTGTCAGGCAAAGAGATATAATGACCGATAATACTGTGTATTCTTATAATATTGCCAATGCAAAAATTAATTATAAAAAAAGTGGTATTACTAATAAACTGGTTAAACCAGGTACTCTTCAAAAAGTCGGCACCTGGGTTATAGGCGTCGGTTTGCTTGCCATTGCGATTATGGGGATATCAATATAATGAAGATTAATCAATTATATAAACTAAGTATAATTAGTTTTCTGCTTTTGCAAATAGCTTTTTCGCAGGTAAGAATTAAGGATATTGTAACTTTTGAAAATGCCAATCAGGAATCTGTCGTTGGATATGGATTAGTAACAGGTCTTGATGGTACAGGTGATCGTGCCAGTCGGAGTTTTGGTGCTGTCTTTACTGTTCAATCTATTAGCAATATGCTGGAACGATTTGGAATTACCGTCGATAAAGCGCATTTAAGAACCAGAAATGTTGCAGCTGTAATGGTAACGGCCATGAAACCGGCTTTCGGAAGAATTGGGTCAAAATTTGATGTTCTTGTATCTTCTCTTGGTGATGCTACAAGTCTCGAAGGTGGTGTTTTATTGATGACGCCTCTGGTGGGTAATGATGGAGTATACTATGGAAATGCACAGGGACCTATTTCAATTGGTGGATATAATATAGAGACAACAGCCGGTGAAAAAGTAAAAAAGAATCATGCTCTTGTTGGACGTGTTCCTAACGGTGGTTCTTTAATGAAAATATCTGAAACTGAAAAATTTGATCCTTCCCAGCCAATTAGATTATTGTTGAATAATGCTGATTTTGTGACAGTATCGAGAATTAGTGAATCTATCAATAATGTTTCTGTTTCCGGAATTCCTTTGGCAAAACCTGTAAATGCCGGTGTTGTTGAAATCAATATGCCAGCCAATATCCAAACCCAGGAGGATGCTATATTTTTTATTGCAAGTATAGAAACCTTACAAGTTGTACCTGATATTGAAGCCAGGGTAGTAATTAACGAAAGAACCGGAACTGTTGTTGCAGGTGGCAATGTGAAAATTAATGAAGTGATGATATCACATGGTTCATTAACAATTCAAATTAAAAGAACGCCTATTATTTCACAACCTTCTGCTCCTTTTACAAGTACAGGACAAACAATTGTAGAATATGTTACTCAAACACAGGTACAGGAACAGGAAGCAAAAGCTGCAGTAATAAAACCAACTACAAGTGTTCGTGATCTGGCTGCGGCAATGAACGAATTGAGCCTGAAACCAAGGGATATAATCGCAATTTTTCAGTCTATTAAAGAAGCAGGCGCATTAAATGCAAAATTAGTTATTATATAAGAGTGAAAAAATGAAGATAAATATAAATAATAATATGAACGAAATTCTGAAGAAATCTGTTAATCAGAATAAAAAATTATCAGACAAACAAAATGGGCGCGATATTTTATTAAGAGAAAAAGCAAATGATCTGGAAGCTATTTTTATCACTCAGATTTTTAAAGCTATGGAAAAAACAATCCCCAAAACAGATTCAGGGGATAAACAGAATTTATCCACCATGATGTTCAGTTCGGTTATGGGTAAAGCAGTTGCCCATAATGGTGGAATCGGATTATCTGATATGATTTTTAATTCTTTAAAAGGAAAAGGTGATATCTCCCAGTTGTCAGAATTAAAAAATAATTATTTACAAAACCCCGCATTAATGAATCCCTTAGGTTTTAATGAGGATGAATAAGATGAAAAAAGAAAAATCGCCTATATTGTTTACAAAATTAATTGAAATCTTAAAGATTGAGAATCAGGATTATGATAAACTTGTTAATATATTAAAGACTAAACAAAAATTAATTGTTCAGGGAGATGTTGAATTATTACAATCTACAATTTCAGAAGAAGCGCGTCAAACAAAAATATGTAAAGAAATTGAGGAAGAAAGAATAGAGATAGTAAAAAAATTGGCTCGTGTTTATTCTTCTAAAAATATCCTTATGACATTAAAAGAAATTATTAATTTTGCAGCTCCGGAAAATTCTGTAAAATTGACAACACTTAGATATAAATTAAAAAGAAGTTTAAATAATGTTACTAAATTAAATGGCGAAAATTCTTATTTATTAAATATTTCTCTTTGTCATGTTAAAGAATTGATTAATCTCTATCTTTATACCAGGGATAAAACTTCTGAGACATACAATATTAATGGATATATGAATAGCACTGAAGCTATTAATAATAAGATGCTAAATTATCAGATTTGAGGGAATTATGTCCTTATCAAGTATATTAGATATTTCAAAAAGATCCTTAATGACTCATAGAAACGCAATAAATACAGTTTCACGTAATATTGCCAATATTAATACTGATGGATATACAAGGAGAAAAGCACAATTTGAGGAACTTCGTGAAAATCATATTCGTTTTTCTAAGCTTGGTAGTGGTGTTTCGTCTGAATCTCTGTCAAGAATCAGGAATAAATTTGTTGATAATCAATTAAATCTTGAATACCAGAATAATGGCAAATTTGAAATGGACGAAAAGATATTTACCCAAATTGAAGATGTTTTTGGTGAACCTTATGAATCAGGTTTATCAAATGTAATTTCTGAATTTTGGAATGCCTGGAGCGATTTAGCCAATGAACCGGATAAACAGTATACAAGGACAATTGTAAGAGATAAAAGTATTAGCCTTACTCAGACGTTTAACAGAGTCAGTAAGAATTTGACAAACTTACAATCAGAAATTAGTTCTGAGTTAAATGGTAAAGTTAATGAAGTAAATCAGAAACTCAATCAGATAAAAATTATTAATAAGCAGATAAATGTTAATCCATCAAATGATTTATTAGATCAACGGGATATAATTGTATCAGAATTATCAAAAGTACTTGATATAGATGCCCGTGAAAATGACAATGGACAATTAACATTATCTTCAGCCGGGAATATTCTGGTATCGGGTGATAAAACGAATTTATTAACCACAGAATCAAAAATAATAAACGGCACAGTAAAAGTTTCAATAAAAACAATTGATAATAACAGAACCCTAAATATTCAATCTGGTGAAATGGGAAGTTTGTTACAGATTAACAATACCTATATTCCTGATTATATAAATCAACTGGATAATTTGGCTGTAAATATGGCTAAACAAATTAATACTATTCATGCAAGGGGATATAACCTGAGTGGGATTACCGGAATTAATTTTTTTAATAGTAATCCAACGGGTGCCGGTGATTTACAGTTAAATGAAAATATTAAAGAAGATCCATCTTTAATAGCTGCATCAGCGAATCTTGATGAAGCAGGAAACGGGACTATAGCCCAGGCTATTTATGATATTCAGTTTAGAAATAATTTAGAAGGGAACACAATATCTGAATATTATAATTCTTTAATTGGACAGGTAGGAAGTAAAGTACAGGAATCTAGTTTTTTAAATGAAAGCCAGGGAATGGTAGTGCAAAGCCTAAAGAATCAACAGGATTCTGTTTCCGGCGTATCACTTGATGAAGAATTAATACAATTAACACAGTATGAACAGGCATACCAGGCAGCCGCGAAAATAATTAATACTGTAGATGAAATGTCTAGAACTGTACTGAATTTAATTTAAGGGAAATTGAAAGAGATGAGGAAAGGAGTTTGATATGCGTGTAACAGAATCAATGATTACACGGAATCTAATAAAAAGTCTGAATACAAGCCGAAATACAATGAATGGACATCAGACCGATATTGCAACAGGAAAACAGTTTCAAAGAGCATCAGATGACCCTGTGGCCTTTACTCGGGCTACCAGATTTAGAAACGAAATAGTCATAAATGAACAATATCTGGCAAACGTTGCAGATGCTCAGGGTTGGGTTGATGATACAATAAGTATTCTTGATAGAATAAATACTGACCTGATCAAAGCAAAAGATTTAACTATACAGGGAGCTGGGAATAGTGCCGATCAATCTGTAAAAAATACAATTAGTGACCAGATTGAAGATATTTTAGAAGAAGTAATAACTTTGGCTAATTCTTCCTTTTCCGGAAAATATTTGTTCGGAGGCAACAAAATAAAAGGCGACAAACCTTTTGAATTTGATGGCACATCAATTACATATAATGGAAATTCAAAAAAAATTAATCGTCGAATCGCTGAAAATTATAATGTTGAAATTAATTTAGATGGTACTCAGCTTATTGATAAGGAATTATTTTCTTCACTCACAGAATTAAGAGATAATTTACGTGCCGGTGATGAAACTGCAATTGATAACTCTCTGTCCAAATTAGATGAAGTTTCCGATAATGTTTTAGCTTTGTCCGCGGGAATGGGTTCCTTGTCAATTCAAATAGAAATGACAGGCAAAAGGTTAGAAAACAGCAACTTGAATTTAAAATCATATTTATCCAAAACAGAAGATACTGATTTTGTTGATGCTATTACTCAATATAATGCGGAAGAAATGGCTTATAAGGCAGCTCTTCAAACAACTTCAGATGCAATACACTTGAATATATTGAATTTTCTAAGGTAAAAAAAGGAAAGGTTACCAAGAAACGTGCAAAAAGAAATGTTAGCTACGAAAGAACTCCCTGATGTTGCTGAGCAGCAGGTAGTTGTCTTTAAATATGGAATTCCAGGATTTGAAGACGTGAAAGAGTTTTATCTCGAAGATATCGAGGAATATCCTCCATTTAAAATGTTTCAGGCAAAAGAATATGAAGATATCGCAATGATTGTGATAAATGCACAATTATTAAGTAGTTATGAGTATATGAAAATTCCATCCGCTGAATTGCGCAAATTGGATATTAAAGATCCTAACAATGTGGAAATGTATGTGATACTGAGAGCAAATCAGGAGGAACAGCAATTTACTGCAAATACTAAAGCACCAATAATAATTAATCTTTCAAATATGAGAGGTAACCAGGTAATTTTGGATTCTAATCAATTATCATCACAAAATCGTTTAGATACTCTTTTATAATTTTTAATAAGATAAGGAAAATTCCCATGAGAATTTCTGTAATTATAGTCAATTTATTAAATATTAAATCTCCAGGGAGGGAGAATGCTAGTTCTTACAAGGAAATGTAATCAAAGTATTCGGATAGGAAGCAATGTCGTTATAAAATTATTAGAAACAACCAGCGGTCATGCAAAAATCGGAATAGACGCTCCTATTGAAATTCCAGTCCATCGTGAAGAGATTTACGAAAAAATTCAAGAGGAAAACAAGGCCTCCTTAGTAACCAAAAATCTCAAACCGCATATGCTTAAACAATTGTTTATAGGAACTAAATAATATGCATCGTTGGATTACACCAAAAGGTAGGATAATAAAAGCACGTAACATAATTGGATTAGTAGTTAGTTATTATATAGGGATATTTTTGGAAAAAATAAAATATTGTATAAATCATCTTATTTTTACTAAAGATAAAATATAGATATAATCATTAACATCTAATAAAATAAGTAAAGAGTAAAATTGAAAAAAGACTAACATGAAGTTAATGAAATTTAGAATTAATCTAGCCATTTTATATTTTTTATAGCCTGGTAAATAAACTTACCAGGTTAACATATATTTATGCCCGGTTTGTCATATAATTATTATAAAATGTGACTAACAGGGCGGAGCCGTGTTTGACTAAAGAATAATTATTTGAGGAAATAGTAAAATAATGAAACCACAAACTTTTATAAATTCGTTAATTAACAATAAATTACTAAATTTTTCCGGCGTTCCCTGTTCTGTTTTTAAAGATCTGATTAATTACATTGAATTTCATGAAAAAGTGAATAATTATACCTGCTCTTCAGAGGGAGAAGCAATGGGAATTGCAGCTGGCATCGCCCTTTCAGATAATGTCCCGGTAGTTTATATGCAAAATGATGGATATGGTAATGCAATTAATCCATTATCATCTCTGCAATTAATGTATAAATTACCAGCCTTGTTACTTATTTCATGGAGAGCTAAGCCAGGCATGAATGATGCACCGCAGCATAAAATTATGGGAGATACAATTCGGGAATTATTGTCAGTTTTTAGCATTCCTTACAGTCTTTTACTTAAAGAGAATGATTCCCCGGAAGATTTAAATAAGCAAATTAAAACCGCATTTAATCATTTTAATAAACAATCTACTCCTTATGCATTTATAATCGAAAAAGGATATTTTGAAAAATTTAACGAAGGATGTAAAGAAAAATTAGCTTTGTATTCCAGGTTAGATTATCTGGAAAAATTATCAGAGGTTTCACAAAAAGATGATATTCTCCTGGGAGCGACCGGGTTTTCCGGAAGAGAACTTTACCAGACATCAGATATTGCAGGGAAATTTTATATGATGGGCTCTATGGGATGTTTAGCATCAATTGGTCTTGGAATTGCCAAATCATTTCCTGATAGAAGAATTTTTGTCTTAGATGGTGATGGAGCTTTATTGATGAAAATGGGAACTCTGTCAACTGTTGGATTTTATAAACCTGAAAATTTTGTGCATATATGTTTTGATAATCAGGTTTATGAATCAACAGGTGGTCAAAAAACAACTTCTTCAAAATGTAATTTCCCAAAAATTGCGAAAGAATGTGGCTATAATGAAAGTTTAACGATTAATAATCCCGATGAATTTAAAAAATATTTGCTAAAATTCTCAAAAACTTCCGGCCCGGTTTTTCTGCATATTCCTATTAAACAAGGAACTATTAAAGATCTGAAGAGACCAAATATTACACCAGTAGAAATGAAATTAAAATTTATGGATTCCTTAAAAAAATGAATTGGCAATACTATAATCCGGTTACAATATTTCATTCAGATGATTTGGTTGATACTTTAATAAGTCAAATAGATAATTTTGATCAGAACAAAATTATTCTGTTTTGCTATAAACATTTTATTGAAACCGAATATTTTAAAAAATTATCTCAGGCAAAACCAAATTTAAATGTTTTTTCGGAATATGAATTGAATCCGTCGTTAAAAAGTTGCCAAAGTTCTATTGATTATGCCTGGAAAATAAAACCGGATTTAATTATTGCAATCGGTGGTGGTTCGGTAATTGATACGGCAAAAACTGTACGAATGTCATTATATACCCATGAAAAAAATATTAACAATTTATTGAAATTAAATCCTGAAAAATTCAAAAAACCTATTTTTATTGTTGCTCCATCAACCCATGGTACCGGAAGTGAATTAACAATGTGGGCAACAGTGTGGGATAAAAAAAATAAAAAGAAAATATCTGTTTCTGATGTGGGAAACTATCCGGATTTTGCAATTTATAATGTTGACTTATTATCGACCTTATCCTTGGAAAATTCTATTATTTCTACCTTAGATGCTCTATCTCATGCTTTTGAAGCTATCTGGAATAAAAACAGGAATCCTGTTTCTACAAGATTAGCAATTTCTGCAATTGTAATAATTTATAATTGTATAACAAAAATAGAGAAAGCAATATCAAAGGAAATGCGGAAAGAATTAATTTTAGCTTCTATGTATGCAGGATTAGCCTTTTCAAATACTAAAACAGGAGCTGCTCATTCTATTAGTTATCCATTAACATTATATTATAATATTCCTCATGGTATTGCATGTTCAATGTCACTTTATTCTTTATTAAAAATAAATTATCCAAAAATCAAAACAGAAATCAAGCAAATTTTAGCATTAACAGGCTCTAAAAATATAGAAATTTTTTGGCATGATATCCTATTAAGTATAAATGAAAAAATTGGTTTTAAATTATCTCATTATGGAGTGAAAGAGGAAGAGTTAAATTTTCTTTCAAAGCAAAGTATGGCAAAGGGACGTATTGAGAACAATATTGTTGATTTAACTCCAGATAAGATTGTAAATATTTTAAAAGAAATTTATTAGTAAGGAAAATTATGGTGAATTTTAAACCTAAGAAAAATATTATAATGTTTTCGATTGATAGTAGAAGTCAAAATTTATATTCGACTTTTGGTGGAAGATTTCCAACACCTAACATGGATAGAATAGCACAAAAAAGTATTGTATTTAAAAAAATGTATTCTAATTCTGCTTCTACAGTAATGACGCTCAGTGCAATTATAAATAATAGATTACCTTATCAGTTTGATAGATTTACTTATCCTGAGGATAAACCACAATTTTATGCAGATAATATTTTTAAGAAAATGAAAGATACCGGTAGAAAAAATTTTATTTTATTTACTGAAAAATATATTCAGGATTATGCTGATGGTATTTATATGGGAGATGATGCAGAAAGAGTTATTATTGAACAAGGCACAACAAAAAAAACAATTCAAAATATATTAGATACAATTAAAGATGTTGACGATCCATATTTTTTGTTTTATCATTCATGTTCTGCAGTTCCGCCTGTAACTCCGGAAAATCCTGATGATCCTCAAATGTTAAAAAGAATTATCAGAGAAGATGATCAGGCTCTCGGAATTTTATATGATCAAATTAATTTGGATGATACAACCTTGATTTTTTATTCTGATCATGGAGATATGTCAAAAGAACATAATAATTTAATTGGTCATGCTTTCTTTTTATATGAGACAATAATTAGGGTACCTTGTTTTATTACAGCAGATAAACCGCGTATTATTAATGAAAATCATCATTTAATGCAATTAAATCCGCTGATTACTGATAATGTGATTGAAGTAGCAGAAGAAATTATTTCTGATACAATGTATAAAATGCAACCTCACCGGGTAACCTCTATTCTTAAAGATCAATGGAAATATATTGCTCATTATAGTCCTCATACCGCCATAACCGGCTCTCAGGAAGAACTTTATGATCTCTTATCTGACCCAGGTGAAAATCGAAATTTATTAAATGATTTTGCTCGTCATCCATTAAGATATGATTGGACGTTGGAAGACATAAAAGTTTTTGATGAACCTTCATATAAATCAGAATATTTAGAAAATAAGACTAAGATGTTCAGGAAAAGAATGTGCGATATTTGGGTAACAAATTTAACTGAAATTATACAAAAACTAAACCCCGAAAAAATCAAATCCGTAGAAAAAATTTCTAATCTCAGTTATTATGAACAGTTAGCTCTGGTTAGCAGATTTATATGTGATATTCATAAAGATACATCCGCCTGGTATGGTGGGAAATTGCCACCTCCGGGAGAAAATGTTCATCCTCCATACAATTATCCGGGATTACCGAAAGATTTTAAAGATAAAGTAAATATATAAGTTATAATTAATTGATATAGGTGAAATTATGGAAAAAGTATATATAGGAATGAGTGCTGATCTGATACATCCCGGACATTTAAACGTTATTAAAAAAGCCAGGGAATATGGGGAAGTTATTGTTGGATTACTTACAGATCAGGCAATAGCAAGTTATAAACGTTTGCCATATATGAATTATAAACAACGTGAAGAAATTATTCGAAATATTAAAGGAGTGAGCCAGGTTTTTCCTCAGGAAACTCTTGATTATGTTCCAAATTTAGAAAAGTACAAACCGGATTTTGTTGTACATGGAGATGATTGGAAAACCGGTGTGCAGCACGAAACCAGGAAACGGGTAATTGATACATTAAAAAAATGGGGTGGAAAATTAATAGAAGTACCATATACCGAAGGTGTTTCATCTACATATCTCAATGCACGTATTAAAGAAGTAGGCACAACTTCAGAAATCAGAAGAGCAAAACTCCGGAGATTAATTGAAGCAAAACCCATTGTAAGAGTTATTGAGGCTCATAATGGATTAACTGGGCTTATCGCCGAAAATGTACAGGTTCAGAAGAAAGAAAAAATTAATGAATTTGATGGGATTTGGATTAGTAGTCTTACTGATTCCACAGCCAAAGGCAAACCTGATATTGAATTAGTAGATTTCACCTCCCGCATGTCAACTATAAATAACATTCTGGAAGTAACAACAAAACCAATAATTGTTGATGGTGATACCGGGAGTATTTCAGAACGGTTTGTTTTTACAGTCCGAAGCCTTGAGCGACTTGGTATTTCAGCAATAATTATCGAAGATAAAATTGGTTTAAAGAAAAATTCGCTTTTTGGAACTGATGTTAAACAAAAACAGGATGATATTGAGCATTTTTGTGATAAAATTAAACAAGGTAAAGAAGCCCAGGTGACAAATGATTTTATGATTATTGCCAGAATCGAGAGCCTGATTTTGAAAAAGGGTATTGACGATGCCCTGATTCGTGCTAATGCTTATATTCGTGCAGGAGCAGATGCTATTATGATACATAGCAAAGAAAAAAGTCCCGATGAAATATTAGAATTTTGTCAATCCTATAATAATTTTAAAAAACGCGTTCCTGTAGTAGTTGTGCCTTCAACCTATTGTAAGATTACAGAAAAAGAATTGATTGATTCTGGAATTTCTGTTGTTATTTATGCTAATCAATTATTAAGAAGCGCATATCCGGCTATGTTAAATACTGCAAAAAGTATTTTAGAGAATGAACGAGCTCTTGAAGCGGATAAATACTGTATGCCGATTAAAGAAATATTAACTCTAATTCCCGGAGGAAAATAATCATGAGGCGTGTTTTAGTTACAGGCTGCGCAGGTTATATTGGCTCTATTTTAACCCGAAAACTTTTATCTAAAGGATATTTTGTCAGAGGGATGGATATTTTGAATTTTGGAGGAGAATCATTGTTAAGTATATATTCTCATCCAAATTTTGAATTTTTCAGAGGTGATATAAGGAAGAAAGAAGATATTGAAAAAAGTCTTGAAAATATTGATAGTGTCGTACATCTTGCAGCAATAGTCGGCGATCCGGCATGTGCCAAAGATCCGCAGATTGCAACTCAAACTAATTGGGAAGGATCAAAACTATTATTTGATAAATGCAATGAAAGTAAAACAATTCAACGATTTATTTTTGCATCAACTTGTAGCAATTATGGAAAAATGGAAGGAACAGGGTATGTTAATGAAAAATCACCTCTTAATCCGGTTTCTCTTTATGCGAAATTAAAAGTAAAGTTCGAAAAATATATACTCGAAAGTGAATCAATAAAAAGTTTATCTCCCACTGCATTACGTTTTTCCACTGTTTATGGAATCTCACCTCGTATGCGTTTTGATTTGACAGTAAATGAATTTGCCAGAGAATTAACTTTGGGTAAAGAATTAGTGATTTTTGGAGAACAGTTCTGGCGTCCTTATTGTCATGTTGAAGATTTAGCAAAAGCATGTATTCTGGTACTCGAAAGTCCAAAAGAAAAAGTAAATCAACAGGTTTTTGGTGTTGGTGATACTCAGGAAAATTATCAGAAAAAAATGCTGGCTGAAATAATGTCGGAAATGATCCCTAATGCTAAAATATCTTATGTGAAAAAAGATGAAGATCCTCGTGATTATAGGGTTGAATTTTCAAAAATTAAAGATTGTTTAGGATATGAAATAAATAAAAGAGTTTCTGATGGAATCTGGGAAATTTATAAATTATTAAAGGATGGGATACTTAAAAATCCCTATTCAAAAAATTATCAGAACCTTAAATAATTAAAAAAAAGGAAATTAGATATGAATAACCAGGAAAAATATAATCAGGCATTTATGGAAAACTTTTCAATTGAGGCAAGTAAATTAAACGCTGAACTTGAATATAATACAATTCCGGAATGGGATTCAGTAGGGCATATGTCTTTAATCGCATCCTTAGAAGAAGCATTTGAAATTATGCTTGAAACTGATGATGTTATTGATTTTAGTTCATATAATAAAGGAAAAGAAATTTTGAAAAAATATAAAATTGAAATGTGACTCCATGAAATAATTAAAATTTTGAAGATTTAACCAAATGGAGTGAATATGAATTATTATGATGATATTGATAAATACAAGGACAAACTGGCTATTATTACCAGTAGCGGAAAAAAAATAACTTATCAGAAATTAATACAGAAAGCTGATGAGATTGGTAAATTTTTGGAAAACCGTGATCTGGTTTTTGCTATCTGTCAAAATAGTTTTGAATCAGTTGCCGGATATATTGGAGCCTTACGAGCAAAAGCAGTTATTTGTCTTATTCATAACACAATTGACCAGGATTTACTCATAACCTTGGTAAATCAGTATCAACCCAATTTTATTTTTCGTCCCAATTCATCAAAACCTCTGAAAATTGATGGTGATGTGACTTTTTCAGATTCTGCATATTCTTTAGTGAAAACTCAATTTAATAAACATCATAAGATAGATTCGAACCTGGCGCTATTGCTGACAACATCCGGTAGTACAGGTAGTCAAAAATTTGTCCGCCAATCTTATGAAAATATAAATAGTAATGCAGAATCAATTGCCCAATATTTGGAGATTAGTCCAAAAGACCGTCCCATTGCTACAATGCCAATGAGTTATACTTTTATGTTATCAATTATAAACAGCCATTTTTTATGTGGTGCTTCAATTATTATGACTGATTCAACTTTGATGGAGAAAAAGTTTTGGACTCAAATAAAAAAGTATAAAGCAACTACTTTTGGTGGAGTGCCATATATTTATGAAATGTTAAAGAAATTACGTTTTGAAAGAATGGATTTACCGGATTTACGTGTATTAACTCAGGCCGGAGGAAAACTAAATAAGGAAATAATTGCTGAATTCAATCAAATTTGTAGATCTAAAAATATGAAATTTATTGTAATGTATGGTCAGACAGAAGCAACAGCAAGAATGTCATATTTACCCTGGGAATTTGCAGAAAAAAAACTGGGCAGTATGGGAATTGCAATTCCGGGCGGGCAATTTTGGCTGGAAGACCTGAATAATCAAAAGATTGAGCAAAATAATGTTTCCGGTGAATTAGTATATAAGGGAAAAAATGTAACTCTGGGATATGCTCAATGTATTGCTGATCTTTCCAAAGGTGATGAAAATAAAGGAATATTACATACAGGTGACATGGCAAAACGGGATGACGATGGATTTTTCTATATTACAGGTCGAATGAAACGATTTTTGAAAATGTATGGTAAACGGGTTAATCTTGATGAAGTTGAGCAATTGTTAAAAACCAAAGGTTATAACTGTGCCTGTGCCGGAACAGATGATAATCTTGTAATTTATTTTACTGGGAATGTTGATAAAACAAAGGTATTAAAATATATTTCAACTAAAATAGGTATCAACTTAGCTGGTTTTAAAATGAAATTTATTGATAATATTCCCAGAAATGATTCCGGGAAAGTATTATACTCTGAATTAAATTAATGAGAATCAGATTGTTTAATATTGATCAAATAATTGAAAATTGTCCTTATGGATTAAATAAAGAAGAGAAAAATAAACTATTTTTACAGGTTGTCAATGAAATGACTTTACATCATTATCAAAATTCTGATCATTATCGTAATATCCTGAATTTACTAAATTATGATCCCACACAAACCCACAAGTTAAGTGAGATTCCATTCATTCCTGTCAGGTTATTTAAGGAGTATGATTTGTTTAGTATTAAAAGATCTGAAATATTCAAAACCATGACTTCTTCAGGAACTGGTGGAAACCGGGTTTCAAAAATTTTTCTCGATAAAACTGCAGCAAAAAATCAAATCAAAGTACTATCTAAAATTGTTACAAATTTTATTGGCAAAAAACGTCTGCCTATGCTGATTATAGATACGCCATCTGTGTTAAAAGACAGGACTCTTTTTTCAGCACGTGGTGCCGGAATACTGGGGTTTTCAACATTTGGTAGAAATCATCAATATGCTTTAGATGAAAATATGGAACTGGATATTGAAAATGTGCAGATATTTTGTGAAAAATACAAAAATGATAAAATATTGCTTTTTGGATTTACTTTTGTTGTTTGGAAATATTTTCATCAAAAATTACTTGACTTAGGAATTCGATTGCCTTTAGAAAATGCAATTCTATTTCATGGTGGAGGATGGAAAAAATTAACCGAGGAATCTGTTGATAATGATTCTTACAAAAAGGCTTTGAACAAAAGTTGTGGACTTAATAGGGTTCATAATTATTATGGTATGGTCGAGCAAACCGGTTCAGTTTTTATTGAATGTGAAGAAGGGCATCTGCATACATCTATTTATTCAGATATTTTAATTAGACGGGCTGATTTATCTCTTTGTAAAGTCGGAGAATCCGGATTAGTACAATTAATTTCACTTTTACCAAAAAGTTATCCGGGTCATAATATTTTAACAGAGGATATCGGGCAAATTCTTGGTGAGGATGATTGCTCTTGTGGCAGAAAAGGGAAATATTTTAAAATTAATGGAAGAGTAACTTCAGCGGAAATACGGGGATGCAGTGATACAATTGCCTGAGAATTCGCATATCGAATATTTAGTTGGACAATCTGAAATTGACGTCAGACCAATGGTTCCGTATAATGATTTAGTTTGTGAATTTCTTAATGAATTTTCATCAATCTTAAGGAAAAACAGGAACGTTGCAAAATATCCGGATATTGCAACTTTTTCATTTTGGTGTCGAAAAGCCAATGTCCAAAAAATGAAATCAGAATTTCATGATAATAAGAATAGAATTGGTAGAGGCCTTGCTTTTCATATTACTCCATCAAATGTTCCTATAAATTTTGCCTTTTCCCTGGTTTTTAGTATGTTAGCGGGAAATGCCAATATTGTCAGAACTCCTTCAAAAAAATTTCCCCAAATAGATATTATTTGTAATGATTTAAACATGTTATTATCAGAAAAAAAATATCATAATTTTAAAGAAAATACTGTAGTGGTTCGTTATAAAAAAAACGATGAAATAACCGGTGAATTTTCTAAACACTGTGATGCCCGGGTTATTTGGGGAGGAAATAGTACAATATTCAATATCAGAAAAATAATGGTTCCTGCCCGATGTATTGAAATTGCTTTTTCTGATCGCTATTCTATCTGTGTGCTTAATGCTCAAAAAATTATTCAGTTAGATGAAAATAATCTGGAAAAACTTGCAACGCAATTTTATAATGATACATATTTGATGGACCAAAATGCTTGTTCGTCTCCCCGATTAGTAATATGGTTAGGGAAAAGTGATAAAAAGGGTAAAGAGGTTTTTTGGCAGGCTGTCAGTCGAATTGTTGAAAAAAAATATCATATGGAATATATCCAAACTGTTGATAAATATATGCAATTATGCCGGAATGCTATTGACATGGAATCGAATATTTCATTTAAGAGTAATGGAGTTAATTTATATCGGATTAGTCTTGAGGCACTTCCTGAAAATAAGGAACAACTAATTGGAAAGTTTGGATATTTTTATGAATTTGAAACAAGTGATATAAATTCGATAAGCCATTTAGTTGACAGTTCTTTTCAAACATTAACCTATTTTGGTTTTGAAAAAAAGATTTTTTTAGATTTTATTTTTCATAATAGGTTGAAGGGAATTGATAGAGTAGTACCAGTAGGGAAGGCTCTTGATATAGGACCTATCTGGGATGGATATGATGTTATAGGAAATTTATCAAGAATAATTAATATTCAATAGAAAATGGATTTATTATGCCTTTAATGCCATTAAAATTAAATGTGAATGAAATTCATGAATATGAACAAAACAGACCACCATATCGCATGATTGATTTTGCAGAAGAGGTTATTCCCGGAATCAGTGCAAAGGGATATAAATTGTTAAATGAAGATGAATGGTTTTTTCCTGTCCATTTTCCCGGCGATCCAAATATGCCCGGGATGTTGCAAATTGAAGCATTAGTTCAAATGTGCGCTCTGACTGTTTTAACTTTAAATGGAAATAAAGGGAAAGTAGTGTATTTATTATCAGCGAACAATATTAAACTAAAGCGAAAAGTTTTACCAGGAGATCGTCTTTATTTGGATACTAAATTATTATCATGGAAACGTGGAATCGGAAATTGTACAGGTACAGGCTCAGTTAATGGTGAAATTTCATGTCAGGCTGATTTTCAGATAGTAATGCCAGATATTTTAAAACAATTTCGAGTAACGAAAAAAATGTAATATAATACAAATAAATTATTAGGAGTTATTAATAATGTCAATTATTGACAAACCCAGAGTATTTGAGAAATTTAGAAGCTTTCATACTGCTCTTCGAAAAAATAATGGTGAAATAGGTGTAAAACAGCGAGGCATTGACGTAAATTATAATAATGCCTGTAATTTTCATTGTGAGCATTGTTTTACTAGATCTTCTCAGGGAGATCATATTAAAGAGGAATTGCCAGTAGAAAAAATGGGCGATATTGCTAACCAGGCTGATGAACTTGGAATTTTTGAATTTGATTTACAGGGTGGTGAGTTATTAATCCGTCCACAAAAATTATTTGATGTATTAACTGCTATCAAACCGGAAAGATTTTATTTATATCTTACAACCAATGGCTTTCTCCTTGATGAATCTATAGCAAAACAATTAGCTGAGGCAGGAGTCAGCCGTGTCTCTGTCAGTATTGATAGTGCCGATCCGGAAATTCATGATAAATTCCGTGGTAAAAGCGGTGCCTGGAAAAAAGCTATTGAGGCTTTGAAATTTGTTCAAAAAACAGGGATGACACCTTATTTAAATATTACTGTAGGACATTACAACATTAAATCACCGGATATTGAAAAGTTGTGTGAATATTCTAAAAAACATGGTTATACAACATTAATTAATGCCGCAGTTCCATCTGGTTGCTGGCAGGATCATACTGATGTAATGTTAAATGAAGATGACTTAAAATATTTAATATATTTAAGAAAAAAATATCAAAATATACTTCGTGACCTCTGGAATCCTTTTGATAAGCAATATGAAAAAATAATTGGATGTAATACTGTTAATCGCTTATATATAACTCCAATTGGTGATGTACTGGTTTGTCCATATTTGCATATTAAAATTGGGAATGTGTTTGAGCAGAGTTTAAAAGATATATCGGAATACGGGTTTAGTATTAAATATTTTCATAATTATAGCAAACTCTGTCTTGCAGGTGAAGATGTCGATTTTGTAAAAAAATTTATGCAACGGGATGGAATGTCTGTGTTTAATCCATTGGATGCAAGAGAGATTTTTACCAAAGATGATTATATCAAAAAAGAAAATTGAAGGAGAGAATGTGTTATTATCAGGGAAAACTGCAATTGTAACAGGGAGTAATAGGGGGATTGGTAAAGCAATTACTGAAATCTTTGCAATTAATGGTGCCAACGTTTGGGCGTGTGCGAGGAAATCTAGCCCTGATTTTATAGAATTTACAGAACAACTTGCTAAAGATAATAATGTACAAATAAATCCTCTCTATTTTGATCTTATAGATGAAAAACAAATGAAAGATGCTATCAAATCAATTAGATCAGCAAAACAACCAGTTGATATATTGGTTAATAATGCCGGTGCAATTTTTACAGCTTTATTCCAAATGACTTCTGTAGATAAAATGAAAGAATTATTTGATATTAATTTTTTCTCACAAATTAAATTTAGCCAATATATTATTAAATTAATGATAAAAGAAAAAAAGGGTAGTGTGATAAACATTGCATCAAGCGCAGCTTATGAATGTAATGAAGGCAGAATGGCATACGCAGCTACAAAATCAGCGGTAATTACATCGAGTGTTGTCATGTCTCGGGAATTGGGGTTATCTAATATTAGAGTCAACGGAATTGCTCCGGGATTAACACAAACCGATATGATGGAATTAAATACACCAAAAGAAGTTTTGGAAAACGTTGTGCAGCGTACTTCGTTACGGCGTGTTGGTCAACCGAAAGAAATTGCAAATACCGCTTTATTTCTGGCCTCAGAAATGTCTTCTTTTATTACGGGGCAGGTTCTACGGGTAGATGGAGGTTTGTAAAATGGATAACAATGATAAAATCATTACAAAAATCACAAAAATGGCAAAAAATATGCGAAAAAAAATTATTGATATGTCATTGGAAGCCGGGAAGTTAAGCTCTCATTTTGGTGGTGGATTATCAATAGTTGATATTACAGCTACACTTTATGGTGGTATTATGAAATATGATATTTCAAATCCTGAGAATCCTGAACGTGATAGGTTTATTTTGAGTAAAGGACATGGTGTACTTGGATATTATTCTGCATTAGCCGAAATTGGTTTAATGTCAGATGAAAATTTGTTAACTTTTGAAAAAACTGATAGCGATCTGGTAGGACATCCTGTAATGAACCGGAAAAAAGGAATAGAGTTTTCCAATGGAAGCCTGGGAATGGGATTATCACTTGGAGTTGGAGTTGCCTTTTCAGGTAAAAAAAGACAAAAAGATTTCAAAGTATTTGTTTTGATTGGTGATGGTGAATGTAATGAAGGAGCAATTTGGGAGGCCGCTATGGCAGGAGCACAATTCAAATTAGATAATCTGACAACTATTATTGATTATAATAAATTCCAGTTAGGTGGGTCTAACTCTGAAGTAATGGATGTTAGCAATTTAAAGGAAAAGTGGTCTAGTTTTGGTTGGGATACTTATGAAACCGATGGACATAATATTAAAGAAATGTACGATTTATTTAAATTAAAAAAGAAATCTGGTAAACCTGTGGCTATTATCGCACATACTATCAAAGGAAAAGGTTTTCAATTTGCTGAGAATAATAATGACTGGCACCATGCGATTTTGACAAAATCACAATATAAAATTGCTCTTGATGAATTAAATTGGGATTAGGAATAAAAATCATGAAAATAAATAAAGCGACAATGAAAATTTGGTCAAGAATAGGCTCCAGAGCTGCATTTGGATTAACTGCAGTTGAATTAGGTAAAACAATGGAAAACCTCATGATTTTGACAGCTGATGTTTCCACTTCTGCAGGGTTGGATAGGTTTCGTAAAACCCATCCTGAAAAATATCTGGATGTTGGTATTGCAGAACAAAATATGATGGGGATAGCAGCAGGTCTGGCAAGTGAGGGGCATAAGGTAATAACTTCGACTTTTGCACCTTTTCAAACCATGCGCTGTTGTGAACAAATCAAGGTAAATCTTGGGTATATGAACAATGATGTTTGTATGGTTGGTTTATCTGCCGGTATTGTACTTGGCACACTTGGATATACTCATTGCAGTATTGAAGATATTGCCATAATGCGGGCAATTCCCGGTATGACGGTAATTTCTCCTGCCGATAGTGGGGAAACTGTAAAAGCTACTATTGCATCTATGAAACATAAAGGACCTATCTATATTCGATTAACTGGTGGAACTCCAAATCCAATGGTTTATGAAGATGATTATGATTTTGAAATTGGAAAAGCAAATATCCTGAAAAATGGAAAAGATATCACAATATTCGCTTGTGGAACTATGGTTTATGAAGCCCTACAAACTTCTAATTTATTATTGGAAAAGGGAATATCTGCTTGTGTTGTAAATATGCATACAATTAAACCTTTGGATACGATGGCAATTAAAAACGCCTGTGAAGGAACTAATCTGATTGTATCTATAGAAGAACATAATATTATCGGTGGTTTGGGAAGCGCAATAGCAGAATACAAATCTACATTGAAAAATTCACCTCCGCAGCTAATCCTGGGACATCCGGATCTTTATGGAAAATCAGGAGAATACAACGATTTGTTAGAAAAGTATGGATTAACATCTCCACAAATTGCAGATAAAATTCTACAACTTTATCAAACACTTTAATGAGGAAATTTAATGGAATTTATTCCTTTGTCAGTACCGAGTATTCAAGGAAATGAAAAGAAATATATTAATGAGTGTCTTGACACAGAGTGGGTCTCTTCAGCCGGAAAATATGTTGATTTATTTGAAGAAAAAATAGCAGAATATACTGGTGCAAAATATGCTATTGCTGTTGTAAATGGTACAGCTGCTTTGCATATTGCTTTAATTGTAGCCGGAGTAAAACCTGATGATGAGGTTATTGTTCCGACAATTACTTTTATATCACCAATTAATGTAGTTAAATATTGCAATGCAGATCCTATATTTATGGATGCAGATGATTATTATAATATTGATGTAGAAAAGACAATTGAGTTCATCAGAGAAGCAACTATTTTTAAAAATGGTTTTACTTATAATAAAAAAACAAATAAAAGAATTTCTGCAATTATTCCGGTTCATATTTTTGGTAATGCCTGTTATTTAGATGATCTGATCGACTTGTGTAAAAAGCGGAATATTAAAATTATTGAAGATGCCAGTGAAAGTTTGGGTACATCTTATACCGATGGCAAATATAAAGGAAAACACACTGGAACTCTTGGAGATTTAGGATGTCTTTCTTTTAACGGGAATAAAATTATCACCTGTGGTGGTGGTGGTATGATCCTGACTGATAATCAGAAATATGCAAATAAGGTGCGTTATTTAACAACTCAGGCCAAAGATGATCCTGTAAAATATATTCACCATGAAATTGGATATAATTACCGTCTTACAAATATCCAGGCTGCTATGGGAGTTGGCCAACTGGAGAAATTACCGGAGTATTTGAAAATAAAAAAAACTAATTATCTGAAATATAAACAGGCTATAAAATTAACAAGAGGAGTAAAACTAAGTGATACTCCTGAATATGCAGAATCCAATTATTGGATGTATTGTTTACAAATTGATGCAAAAGTTTACGGGAAAGACCGAGATGAACTTATGTCTTATTTAGAAAGTGAAAAAATTCAGAGCAGACCTATTTGGTTTCTCAATCATTTGCAGAAACCTTATAATAATTATCAAACATATAAACTGGAGAGGTGTTATCAATTGGTTGAAAGGACTTTGAATATTCCAGCAAGTGTAAATTTAAGTCAGGAGCAGCAAGAATATGTCATTGGAGTTTTGAAAAATGGTCAGAAATAAAAAAAAAGTTGCTCTATTTGCCAAAGAACGCCCGCATCTCACGGAAGCAATAGATTATTTAAAAAAATATACTGATAATATTGATGTGTTCATTGGTGATACAAAAGATCCATTTCCTGTTTTAGATGTTAAATATAAATGTGATTTACTTATTTCATATCTGTCACCATGGATTATTCCTGCTAAACTACTAAATAATACTCGTGATTGGGCAATTAATTTTCATACCGGTCCCCCTGAATATCCGGGAATCGGTTGTGTAAATTTTGCATTATATAACGAAGAACCTATATACGGAATTACATCTCATATAATGGAAGATAAAGTGGATACCGGGCGAATTATCGATGTAATAAGGTTCAAAATAGATAAATATGATTCTGTATATTCTGTAACTCAAAAATGTTATGACAAAATATTTGACTCTTTTAAAATAATAGTTGATAAAATTTTTTCAGGACAAAATTTACATTTTTGTGGAGAAAAATGGCAAAGGCGTCCCTATACCCGAAATGAATTAAATAGTCTTTGTGAAATCACTTGTAGGATGGATGAAAATGAAATAAATCGACGTATCAGAGCTGTAACTTATCCGGGGAAACCCGGAGCTTTTATTCGTAAAGGGAATCATGTTTTTATTTATTCAAACAATAAAGGTCAGTAAATTTGGAAATAAAAAGGCATAATACGCTAATTTCAGTAGTTGTCTTTCCCAAGGTCATTCCTTTCTTAAGAGATTATTTTGATTCATTAATACATCAAACTGAAAACAAATTTGATCTCCTGGTAATCTATGATGGGATCGATGATTTAAAATTGCCTAAAGATTATTTTAATATTCATATTTTAAAAAACCAGCAGAATCACAGTAAAGCAGAATTACGACAGGATATTTTAGATTTTGCTATTAAACATAAATTTGAGAAACTGGTTTTTTCTGATGCAGATGATTTTTTTTCAAAAGATAGGATTATTAATAGTATAAATTTATTACAACAATCCGATTTTGTATATAACGATTTAGTTCCTGTTGATAAAGGCGGTAATGAGATTGACTCCTCTTTATCTATAAATTATGAAAAAAAATATAGTTCAGTTATGGATATTACGGACTACAATTTGTTTGGATTGAGTAATACTGCTGTAAATGTTGAAAAATTACGCAATATTAAAATTCCTTCTGACGTTATTGCTATTGATTGGTGGATATTTACCCAACTGCTAGCAACTGGTGCAGTGGGTCAGAAATGTGATGGCAAAACATACTATAGACAGACTGGAGATAACACTGTAGGTATAAGTCAGAATTTAAGTAATGACAAATTAAAAATGGGAATAAAGACAAAACTTTTACATTTTTCATATTTAGTGAAAAATTGTACGCAAAAAGAGATGCAATTATTATATACTAAAAAATTCAATGAAATTATTGATTTAGATGATCGTTGTAAAGATTCAAATTTTTTGATGAAATATAAACAAATAATCAATAATAATTTTCAAAAAATATATAAAGGATGGTGGAGTGAAATCTTACCCTATTCGGAATGGAGGAAATATGTCGACTGATTTTTTTAATAAGTTTATGGAAAATGATTATCCCTATGTAATAGCTGATATTGGCGCTAATCATAATGGTAATATGGAGTTAGCAAAAAAAATGATTGAATCTTTGTCAGGACTAAATTGTGATGCGGCCAAATTTCAGTCATGGACAAAAAATACACTATTTAATAAACATTTTTATAAAGAAAAAAGTCAGTTTGTCGATAAACAATTCGGAACACTGGAACAGATGGTAGAAAAATTTTCTCTTTCAGAATCTGACCATATAGAATTAAAAAATCATTGTGATGAAAATAGTATTTCTTTTTGTTCGTCTGTCTTTTCTTATGAAGAAGTTGATATGCTGGAAAAGTTGGATGTACCATTTTTTAAAATTGCATCAATGGATTTAAATAATCCCGATCTTTTGGCCTACGTTGCAAAAAAGAATCGAACTATAATATTGTCTACGGGAATGGGAACACTGGCAGAAATTGACCGTGCATTAAATACAATATATAAAAATGGTAATGAAGAAGTAATTTTATTGCACTGTGTATCAATTTATCCACCTAAGGATGAGATGATAAATTTAAATAATATGATTACTTTAAACGATACTTTTGATGTACCGGTTGGCTTTTCAGATCATTCAATTGGATATTCAATTCCTCTCGCTGCAATTGCTATGGGAGCAGTTGTTATTGAAAAACATTTCACTCTTGATAAAAAAATGGCAGGTTGGGATCATGCTGTATCTGCTGATGAATCTGATATGAATGTTATTATTAATGAAGGCCGCCGTATTATAGCAGCAAAAGGATCTTATCAACGCAGGGTTTCTGAGGAAGAAATGGAGCAAAGAAAAGCATTTAGAAGGAGTGTCGTTGCTAATGGGCAAATAAAAAAAGGAACAATCCTGAGAAGGGAAGATTTGGATTTTAAAAGACCTGGGCGAGGAGTGCAGCCAAATGAAGTAGAATACTTAATTGGACGAACAGTAAATCATGATATACAGGATGACGAATTGATAATGTGGGAAGATATAAAATAACTGGGTGTTTACATGAATAAACCAAAAATTATTGCTGTTATTCCAGCAAGAGGCGGTTCTAAACGTATACCCTATAAAAATATAATTGATTTTATGGGCAAACCTATGATTGCCTGGACGATACAAGCAGCTCAGGATGCAAATGTTTTTGATCGGATTGTTGTCAGTACTGATAATCAGAAAATAATTAATACGGCTAAAAAATTCAATAATGATACTCCTTTTCTACGTGATAAATACAATGATGACATTACTCCGGTTAGTGCTGCCACAATCCATTGTGTTTCACAAGCAGAAAATTATTGGCATGAAAGCTACGACATTGTTGTCCAGTTAATGGCAAATACACCAATCAGAGGAACGTCAGATATTTTAGCAGCCTTAGATAATTTTAAAAATCGACATAATGATTTTCAACTTTCCTGTTTCAAGTTTGGGTGGATGAATCCATGGTGGGCTGCTAAGTTGAAAAAAGATAATCAGCCTGATTTTATTTTTCCTGGAGGAGTTTTTACAAGATCTCAGGATTTGGAAGACCTTTATTGTCCAACAGGTGCAATTTGGATTGCAAAGGTTGATCAACTAAAAAAGGCCGGTAGCTTTTATGGCCCAAAACATAAATTTTTTCCAATTCCATGGGAATCTGCTGTTGATATCGATGATTATGATGATTTGAAATTTGCCAAAGCAGTATTTTTAATGAAACAAAACGAAAAATAAGGCGCAACATATTGAAATATAATGTTTTAATCATAGGTGCCGGAAATATCGGTGCTTTTTATGACCATCCTGAAGACGAACATGTTATTACTCACGCCCATGCTTTTTGTAAACATGCTCATTTTAATCTTATAGGTTTTGTAGATACCAATGAAAAGCAAGCCAGAAAGGCAGCAGAACGCTGGCAAACACAATATTTTACTTGTTTTGAAACAGCGTTTTCAAATCATAAAATTGATGTTGTGGTTGTAGCAGCATCTACGGAATATCATTATGATATTCTTATGAAGATTGCAGAATTACCGATTAAATTTGTAATTGCGGAAAAACCTCTGACCCAAAGTTTTGCAAAATCCAAGGAAGTTATAAAACATTATTATGATAAAAATATTCCTGCTTTAGTCAATTATCGAAGAAGATTCGTTCCGGAATATATCGAACTGAAGAATAAAATTAACAATGAACTCGGAAATTATCTCGCTGGAACCGGCTATTACGGAAAAGGTATTTTGCATAATGGCTCTCATATGATTGATTTATTAAGATATTATATCGGTGAAATTAACAATATAGAAATTACTGACTTTAAATATGATTTTTTTCAGGATGATCCATCAGTATCAGGAATATTGAAATTTCAGAATGGGACTTTATTTTACTTAAATCATATAGATTGTAAAGTTTATGGAATTTTTGAAATTGACTTCTTTTTTGAAAAAGGCCGTGTTCGGATTACAGAATCGGGATTCTTTATAGAATTTCAGCAATCGATTCGTGATAAAATATTTACAGACTATCATTCTTTGAAAAAAACGACTGAAATTCGTACACAATTAACTAATTCCCTATACCATACAGCCGATCATGTTTATAATTTTTTAAAGGGAAAAGAAAAAATTATTTGCCCAATTACTGATGATTTAAAAACTTTAGAAGTATGTAATAATATAACGAATAAAATTCAATCCAAAGCAAAAATATAAATCCGAAAATTATTTAAGTACGGTAAAGTAAAAAAAATTGAAATTATAAAGGAGCAGTTATGAGTTTACCTGCAATATTAGGTGGCAATCCATTAAGAACTGAAGAATTTCCTGATCGAATTACTATGGGGCAGGCGGAAATTGATGCAGCAACCAAAGTTATAAAAACGGGAAATTTGTCCGGTTTTCTTGGTGCAGCAGGCAAATTATTCCTAGGTGGTCCGGAAGTTCGTAAGTTTGAAAATACATGGGCAGAGAAATATGGTTTTAAACATGCGATTTCAGTGAGTTCATGGACTGCCGGTTTACAGGTTGCTTTTGGCGCTGTCGGAATAGAGCCTGGTGATGAGGTGATTTGTCCACCCTATACGATGTCTGCATCCGCAACTGCGGCAATGTTTTATGGTGGAATACCAATATTTGCAGATATTGATCCTGAAAATTACTGCATTGACCCAAAATCTATAAAGGAAAGAATTACAGAACGTACTAAAGCAGTTGTTGTTGTTCATCTTTTTGGTCATCCGGCGGATATGGATGAAATATTAAAGATCACCAAACCTTTGGGAATAAAAGTAATAGAGGATGCTGCTCAGGCACCAGGTGTTTTTTATAAAGGAAAACCTGTTGGAACAATCGGTGATATTGGAGGATTCAGCCTAAACTATCATAAACATATTCACACAGGCGAAGGAGGATTACTTGTTACCGAAAATGATGATTTAGCTCATCGTTGCCAATTAATTCGTAATCATGGTGAAAATGCCGTAGATATGTATGAACTTGATACCCTTGCAAATGTTATTGGTGGAAATTTTAGATTTACAGAATTACTCGCTACCATCGCAACAGTACAATTTCAAAAACTTGATAAAATTTTAAAACATCGCCAAAAGTTAGCAAAATATGTTACAGAAAGATTAGAGAATATAGATGGGCTTACTGTTCAGAAATTAAAAAATGATATGACTCATGCTTATTATATGTTTCCAATTAGATACAATGCTGAAATAATTGGTTTATCCCGAAATTTATTTGTTAGATCGGTTGCAGCTGAATTACCTAAACCTAGGATATGGGAAACAACACCTCTGGCTGAAGCTTATGTAAAACCATTGTATCTGGAAAAAATATATCAACAACAAATTGCTATTGGTAAAAAAGGATTTCCTTTTACCTACAATGATATTGATTATAAGTATGAAAAAGGTCTCTGCCCGGTAGTAGAAAAACTTTATGAAGAAGAAATGATTATATCACCTTTAGTCAGAGAACCTTTGACTATTAATGATATGCAGGATTTTGTCAATGCAATAATAAAAGTAATTGAAAATAGCACACAAATACAGGAAAAATTAGGAGGTGATTCTGAAACCGGATTTATGGATCCTGCTCAAGCTATAGACAATATTATTGATGATGAATAAACCAATTGCAATCATTGTTAGACAAATCGGCTCAGCCCGACTTATTTCGTCGATAATAGATTCTTTGATTAAGGCCGGATTTTCACCATTTCTTTTCGCAGCATCCCATGCCGCTGATTATTGGAAAAAAGAGGGGTATAATTTTTTTCAATACACTAATTTCTATGATGTTGTAAATATTCTTGAAGAGATTAATCCCTTAGTTGTTTTTTCCGGAACCTCTGATAATGTAGCTGATGATGGGTTGTTTTGGAAATGGGCTCAAGAGCATAATATCCCATCAATTGGATTTGTTGATACATGGGTAAATTACTGGCAACGATTTACATTAAAACCTGATTCCGGGAAACATTATAATTTATTACCAGATTATGTAGCAGTTATTGATAAAATAATGGCAGATAGTATGATAGAGGAGGGATGTCCACAGGAAAAAATAGTGATTACCGGTAGCCCGCTTTATGATAAGATAAATAATTTTCTGGATAATAATAGAAATATGCAAAGTAATTATAATAAGGGGCAAATACTTTTTGTTGGAGATCCTTTTAATCCAATAATGGGTGAAGATGAAAAGAAAACCCTGGGATTTACAGAAATTGAAGTTTTTGAATTAACAATAAAAAATATTATTCAATTAAATAAGGAATATAATCAGCAATATTCAATTATTTATAAACCACATCCGAGAGGATTTATTTCTAAAAAAATACATGAAATTATTGATTATTATAAAAATAAAATTGAAATATTTATCTCCAAAGCAGATACAAACTCCTGGAAATTAGTATATCAATCAAGATTAGTTGTAGGTTTGTATTCTGTTTTGCTATATGAAGCAATGTTATTGGGGAGTCAGGTATTAAGTATTCAACCTAATAAAAAAATTCGAATTGATAATATCGACAGACGAGATGGCATATTTCTTGTTACTAAAGAAAGTGATATTTTACCTATACTTAAGAGACTAATTAAGCAACAAAGGAAAATGAAAGTAAGAAAACAGAATTTAAATTCAATATCAAATTTTATTGATTTATTTCATAGAGTAATTAATTTGCAGGAATCATTATGATAGATATTGGGGAATTTCAGGTTAGTATGAATTCCAACATTCGTGATGGTATCAAGCAAATGGATAATGCCGGATTTGGATTTATTGTAATCATTGATGATAATCATAAAGTTGTGGGAATTGTAACTGATGGTGATTTTCGTCGTGCTGTGTTGTCCGGAGTTGCTTTAAATCAAAACATCATGCAAATTGCTAATAAACATTTTCAATGTATTAGTAAGAATTATTCCAAATCTAATCTGGAAAAGTTTTTTAATAAAGGTAGTGGTGTTGAATTACTTCCGGTACTTGATGATGGCAAATTAATAAATATTATTAACAAAGATGATATTAAAATTATTAAAGGTAAAAAAGTAAAAAATGAATCTAATCTTGATTTACCGGTTGTAATTATGGCAGGAGGGAAAGGGACCAGACTCGATCCATTTACCAGAATATTACCAAAAGCACTCATCCCAATAGGAGAAAAACCAATTATTGAGATAATAATGGATGAATATGCAAATTTTGGAATGAAAGATTTTTATTTATCTGTTTTTTATAAAGATAAAATGATCAAGGCATATTTTGATAATGAAGATGTTGATTATTCTATAAAATATATTGAAGAAAATAAGCCGTTGGGAAGCGCAGGTGCATTAAAATTGATTGATGGTGTCATAAACGGACCATTTTTTATGTCAAATTGTGATATTATTGTGAAAACCGATTATGATGCAATATATAATTTTCATAAAGATAATGGCTTTGATTTGACAATTGTGACTTCAATGAAGCAATTTACAATACCCTATGGAGTCTGTACTCATGAAAATCAAGGATCATTAAAAACGATATATGAAAAACCGGAATTCGATTTTTTAGTAAATACCGGCATGTATCTCATTAATGCGAGTGTTTTAAAATATATCCCTGAAAACGAACCTTTTGATATGGTAAGTTTAGTTAACAAAATTAAAGAAAATAATATAAATGTCGGAGTTTTCCCTGTATCGGATAAATCTTGGATAGATGTCGGTCAATGGGAACAGTATAAACAATCAATCAATAATTTTAAAGTTTAATAAAATTAATAATTTTTGGAACAATCATTATGGAAGACAGTAAACAAAAAGTAAAAAATCAGTATACTTTTCTCGAAGGGAAAATCACTTATTTACGCCCTTTATTAAAAGAAGATATTCGCCCTGAATATTTATCCTGGTTAAATAATCCTGATCTGACAATTTATTCTGATCATTTCCGACGTTGGCCTACTACAGAAAAAGATCTGGATAATTTTTTTGAGAATGTTAAAAGTCCTAACCATATTGTTTTTGCTGCATGTTGCAAAACAACTGGCAAACATTTTGGGAATTTTAGCATTGATAAAATCGATTGGGTTAATCGAAATGCTACATTAAATGGAATGATTGGAATTCCGGAATACAGGGTTATGCATTATTTTGAAGTACTAAAAATATTAATGAAATATGCGTTTAACAAATTAAATCTTAATCGTTTATACGGTGGTACAGAAATTCCGGGCTTACCAGAACTTCATGAGCGACTTGGTTGGAAAGTTGAAGGAGTTTTCAGAAATCATCATTATAGAAATGGTGAATATGTTGATGTAATCCAAATGGGACTTTTAAAAGAAGATTTTCTAAAAATTAAATAAAATTTTAGGGAGAAGGAATAGATGAAATATTGCACAAAGTGTGTTCAGCCTGATACAAGACCAAATATATATTTTAATGAAGAAGGAGTATGCGGTGGATGTTTATGGAAAGAAAAAATGGAGACCACCATTGATTGGAATCAGCGGCAGAAAGAATTAAATGAAATTGTTGTTGAAACTAAAAGAAAAGCTAAAAAACGTGGAACACCATATGAATGTGCTATTGGTGTCAGTGGCGGAAAGGATAGTACCTTTCAGGCCCTTTATGCCAGGGATGTACTGGGATTAAGACCATTACTTGTAAACTGCGAACCTGGAAATATTTCTGAAATTGGTTTGAAAAATATTGAGAACTTAAAAAATCTTGGATTTGATACTATTGCTTTACGAGCGAATTCAATAGTTCAAAAAAAATTAATTAAACGTGACTTCTATGATAATCTTAACCCAGGTAGAACCACTGAATATGTTCTTTATGCTGTAACCTATATTATAGCACAAAAATTTGATATTCCATTAATCATACAGGGTGAAAATGTTGGATTAACATTTGGTGATAGCAAATCTGAGTTAGGTACTGGTGATGATGCGCTAATTGCTAATAAACATAATACATTAATAGAAGGAATTGAGCCATTTATTAAAGAAGGATTAGTAGAAGAAGATGATATGTTTTTATTTCACTATGATGCTAATAAATTGAGGGAAATGGATATAAGAGGGATCTGGATGAATTATTATGTAAAAGAATATTCATTTCAACATAATTTACTCTTTTCATTAAAAAATGGACTTACAATAAGATCAAAAGATAGAAATCTTGATAATTTAGGTACTTATAACAGGTATTCACAATTGGATGGTAGTGGAGATTTGTTAGAAGTAAATCAGATGATGAAACATGTAAAATTTGGTTTTGGTCAGGCTACAGATCATGTTAATTATGATATCCGTTATGGGTTGATATCAAGAGCCGAAGGTATAGCACTTATTAAAACTTTTGATGGAAAATGTGGGAATAAATATATTAAAAACTTTTGTGAATATATTGATATCAGCGAAAAAGAATTTTGGGATGTCACAAATTCTTTTAGAGGTGATATGTGGGAACTGGATGATAATGGAGATTGGAAATTGAAAAATCCATTATGGGAGCAAGAACCTCCCTCTGATTTAGATTTAAAAGAAATAATTGCCAAAACAGATATAGCTGCAAAAGTAGGTAAATAAAATTTTAATATTGGTATAAGGAAATGTTTACCTACCTAGTCAATGCCATTTTAAGGACGAGTATAATTAATAATAATAAATATCTTATTCACAGATATTAGAAAGCAATATAATGAAAGAAAACGTTGAATCTCCAGTAAAGAAAATGCAACAATTAAATATTGCCGGAAAATCAGAAGAGGCGATAAAATATGCTAATTCAATAATACAAAATCATACAAGTAATTTAGATTTTCATAAGGAGATTGTTTATAGTTTGCTTCTATTAGGAAAAATTACAGAATCTATAAACTTTTATAATAAAATTAAAAGTAATTTGGATAAAGATGACCCAAAATTGAATAGTTATTTACTCAGAGTATTTCTTGAGACTGGCAACAAAGATATAAAAAATAATATATCTGGTAATAAAAAAGGAATGATTTCTAAATGGGTGAAAAAATTTCATGCTACAGGTCAGGATAAAATATATGGTATTAATATATCCGATTTAAAAATTTCTCTTCCATATGGTGTTGTACATATGAATTTAAAATGTACATGTAAGGCTTGCGATCAGGAACTCGATCAGATTATTAAATTGGATTATCTTGTTGATATAGAAAAATTATGTCCACATTGCCTTGCAAAAATCTCATTTAATTATGAATCTATGAAAGATCAACTTAAGAAAATAATGCAGACTGAATTTGATAAAATGAAAGATATTGATAGTAAAGTTGAAGTTTTCTATGATTATATACTTGATAAGAAAAATACCAATGATATTCCGTATTTTGTCAATTTTCTAAAACAGGATTATCGGTTTATTATTTCTCAGCTAATTGTGAATAAATTATAACATCGAGGGTGTTGTGAAAAATATTTTTGTTACTGGATTATTTGGTATTAGACATAGTGAATTATTATCAGAGTTATGTCAGCGATATAATGTTATAACTTATAAAAATGAAAATTTTGGAAATAATACCAGAATATCATTTATAGAAGATGTTGTCAATATAAATATCAATACAATTCTTCCGGAATACAGTGATAATGTTTATAGATTATTGAGATTTACAGAGAATAATTTGCAAAAAATTCTGGAAACAAAAACTGTAGAACCTCTTGAAAAGCAGGATGTTAAACATATCTCTGAGACGGTTTTTAGAATATTTGTAAAATTAGAAATGTTTAAAGAATACATTAAAGAGAATAAAATTGATTTATTTATCACTAGTGCTGACTATTCGGGTGAACGGGCTCCTTTTGTTCTGGAAGCAAAAAAGAATGGAATACCAACCTTAAATATATCACATGGATATGATTCAAATATTCGTCCTGATAAAGAAATTTGGAAACCAGGAAAATTTCCATATCCAAATTTTAATTCTGATTACATTTGTATGAATAATCAAATGGAAAAGGATGTTTGGAATGAATTTTTAGATAAATCACAGGAAATTTTACCTTTAGGAATACCTATTCCAATTGCCTATGATCCGAATTTATCTCGTGAAAAAGCCTGTGATGTTTTAGGAATTAATAAAAATAAAATAGTTATAACATATTGCTGGTCATGGTGTGAAGTAATTTTGCCTTCAAAAGTACAGTTTGATTTTATGGAACAGGCTGAACATAACAAACAAATTTTATTAAAGATTTTTCAATTGCCAAATATTTCGGAGGTAGAGTTAATTTTTAAAATGCATCCAATTTTTGATCAGTTTTCAGATACTTATATTGGTATTCAAAATTACGTGAAAAAATTGGCCTCAAAAAATAATATCAATCAAAACATGGTTTTTACCATTGACAAAAATCCAGAAGTACTTGCTGTTACTGATTTATTGGTAAGTCCTCATTTTTCATCAATAATCTGGGAGGCATTAATAGCAGGTGTCCCTTGTACTATAGTACCATATCCATATTTATATGAAATGTTTTCTAAAGAAAAAATAACTCAATGTAACCATCTGACCAGAGAAGGAATAATTAACTTTAATAGGGACGCAGATGAGCTATTTAACTTCCTGAAAACCAATTCCACTAACTCCAGGATTACAGAATTGCGATCCAGAATTAAAGAGAAAAAACAGAAAAATGGTATTGATTTTCGTCCGAACCAAGAAAAGTGCATTGCTATTTGTAATTGGATAGATAATTTTTTTGTAGAAAAAGATAGCAAAAATATTGTTGCAAAACCGAATAATTTTCCTGTCAAAAAATCTGAATCAGGAATTCCAAAAGTATCAATTGTAATTCCTCTTTATAACAATGTTAAATTTACCCGCCAATGTGTTAATTCAATTTTTCAAAACACAAAATATCCTAATTATGAAATTATTCTCGTTGATAATGGCTCAAAAGATAATACAAGGCAATATGTTAAGGAAATGGAAAAAGCCCATGCAAATATTCGTGGTGTATATAACGATGATAATCTTAGATTTGCCAGAGGTTGCAATGCAGGGGCGAAATTTGCTAAAAATAAATATATTTGCTTTTTGAATAATGATACTGAGGTTCAAGAAAATTGGATGACTGTAGGAATAAATCGCCTTAAAAGTGATGAAAATATTGGCATTGTAGGGGCGAAACTACTCTATCCTAATGGGACAGTTCAGCACTGTGGCCTCGATTTATTTCAGAATATCAGCACAATATATTCAGTTTGGCCAGCTCATCGTTTAAGAGGTACTTCTCCCGATAATCCTAAAATTAATAAAGTAGAAGAATTTCCTGTTGTTACCGGAGCCTGTGTATTTATGGAAACTGATTTTTTTAACCAAATTGGATGTTGGGATGAAGCTTATGGAATGTATTTTGAAGATAGTGATCTATGTTTTAAAGTGAAAGCAGCAGGAAAAAAAGTTATATATGATCCAAAATGTGTACTTATCCATCATGAAGCTCAGTCAAATCCTAATCAGGCTGAAATAGATCGATTAAATATGGAAGCTGCCTCAAGATTTTATTTGAAATGGGAAAAAGAAGTTGCGGTAATTGCAATAAAAAAATTAATAGAAAAAATAGATGGAAAATTTGTTTATCTATCAGGAAATATTGAACCCAAAAATTTATTAGAAGCTAAAAAATATTTAAAGCCGGTAACCCACCATATTGCCAGTATTTTTAGAGAATTAGGACCTATTTATGTTCATATGGGTGGAATTGGAGATGCGTGTTTACTATTATCATCATTTTATGATGCAGATCCGGAACAGGTTATCTTGAGTATACCTAATTCTATTAGCACTATGAAAAAGTTTTTTTCGTCTTTTCCAAAATTAAAAAATGTGTTTTTTCTACCAATGCCAAAAAATAATATTTCCCATAATATTTACCGCCAAATTTTTCATCAGATAAGTAATGTGAAAGGATTAGGCGCCACACCGAAAGATAATTATATTGAAGAATGGTTAAACACATTTGATGTCTTTACAAAATATAATCTTAATCAGAAATGTGAATGGATTAATCTCTTTAAAACCCAAAAAATTGTCGATTTCCAGGTAATAATTAATCCCCAGGGTAGCATGAAAGGTATGATGAATGGAAAGAAAAATATTATCAATCCATTATACTGGGAAAAAATTGTAGCAACTCTGAATGATGAAAATATTAAACCTATAATAATCGGCATACCGGAAGAACGGGATATTTATTATAAAACCGGTGAAATGATTGACAAGCGGAGTTATGATCTTTATGAACAAATGCAATTAGTGGCATCTGCAGATTTAGTAATTGGTGCAGATACATGGGCAAAATCTTTTTCAGCTTTAGGAGAAATCCCGACAATAGTATTTGAAAGTCTCCGTCCTGCAAAATATAAGAATTGGAAAGATCCTGCAGAATCTATTTTTATTGACCCCTGGAAGTCAATAACAAAAGTAACTAATTTTGAAAATTTCAAAAAATTATTATTAAAAATTTTACCATCTATTCAAAATGGACAACAATCGGTAGAAAATAACAGAGTATTAGATAGAAAAGAATATTTGAAGAATATTATTGATAATTATTATACTCAGGTATCCATTATTATCCCGTTATTTAATAAATGTGAATACACAAAAAAATGTGTTCAGGCAATTTTTGATAATACATTGTATCCAAATTATGAAATCATTTTTATTAATAATGCTTCTAATGATGAAACCAGGGAGTATATTGATGAATTAAACAGCAATTTTGAAAATATTCAGGTAATTCATAATGAAAAAAACAAATATTTCGCTGCCGCCAATAATCAGGGCGTAGAAATATCCAAGGGAGAAGTACTCGTATTTTTAAATAATGATACCGAGGTTCAAACAGGATGGCTACATAATCTTCTGAAAATACATAAAAGAGAGAAAAATGCAGGAGTTATTGGAGCAAAATTAATCTATCAGAATCGAAAAATTCAGCATGCCGGTATTGAACTTTTAAAATTAATAAAACCTAAAAATATAAAAGGCTATGGTGAGATTCGGTGGGTTCCTGACCACCCTAACAGGAATATTGCTGAGAATGATTCTGCTGTTTCATATCAACGTGATTTAGATATGGTTACAGGTGCCTGTCTTTTGATCTCCAAAAAACTATTTAATGAAATAGGTGGGTTTGATGAAATATATATTAACGGGTGTGAGGATATTGATCTTTGTCTTAAAATAAGAGAAATGGGGAAACGTGTAATTTATACCCCTGATTCTATTGTCATTCATTATGAAGGAAAATCAGACGGTCGGTTTGATAATGTGGAAAAAAACTTAACTATTTTTATTAAACGTTGGTATGAATATTTTGATAATTTTTTGAAATATAGATCGAAAATTGAGAGAGAATTACTATCTGTAAGCGAGCAGCAATCAAAATCTGATATAAATGTTATTTGGGAAGGTTCCCAATTTGTTTATCATTCTCTGGCTCTTGTAAACCGCGAACAAACCTTAAGAATTATTAATGGTGGATTTAATGTTTCTGTTTTACCCTATGAAAAGGATCAGTTTATACCAGGAAAGAAAAGCCCATTTAGAAAAATAAAACAAAGAGTAAATAGGAAGTTAGCAAAAGTTGATGTTCATGTCCGGCATCAATGGCCACCCAACTTAACAGCTCCGGAAAAGGGGCATTGGGTTATCATTCAACCTTGGGAGTTCGGCTATTTACCAAAAAATTGGGTGAAAGTATTTTCCAGAGATGTTGATGAATTCTGGGTGCCAAGTAACTATGTTAAGAAAATTTATCTTGACAGTGGTGTTCCATCTGATCGGGTATTTGTAATACCTAATGGAATAGATTATGAAAAATTTAATCCTAATGTGCCACCATATCAGCTTAAAACGAAGAAAAAATTTAAATTCCTGTTTTTAGGCGGAACAATCTATAGAAAAGGAATAGATATACTGCTGGAATCTTATAAAAAACAGTTCTCCAGTAAAGATGATGTTTGTCTTGTGATTAAAGATATGGGTGGAGATTCATTTTATCGGGGAAAGAATAATAAAGCAGAAATTAGAAAAATTCAGCAGGATCACTCGTTACCGGAAATCGAATATATTGATAAGTATCTTGATGAGCCATCACTTATTGGCCTATATACAGCCTGTAATTGTCTGGTTCATCCTTATAGGGGAGAAGGATTTGGATTGCCTATTTTAGAAGCCATGAGTTGTGGTATTTCACCTATAGTTACCAGAGGTGGGGCTTGTCTTGATTTTTGTAATGATGAAAACTCAATATTTATAGATGCCAGGAAAGTGAAATATAAGGATACAAAAATTGGTGAAGAAGAATTAGTAAATAATCCATGGCTGTTTGAACCAAGTATAGAAGATTTGGCTAAAAAGATGCATTTTGCATACAAGAATCCTGAAAATATTAAAAAAATAGGACAAATTGCATCAAAATATGCTAAAGAAGAGTTTAGTTGGGATAATTCCTCTGCTATTTTGCAAAATCGTATTCTTCAATTAACAAAAAAACCAATAGTAAGATTTAATAATCAAGAAAAGAAAAATGAAAATTTAATTTCTGAATATGACAGCCTGGATGAAATCCAGGAAAACTATCAGAAAATAAAATGTCCTTTCTGTAATAGTGGCAAATCAAAAGTTATTAGAAATAGTAATGATATCGTTCAATGTGTAGATTGCAATAGTATTTATCTAAGAACCCGGCTTACCCGCGAGGCAATGGAAAAACTTTATCAAAGTTATGGTGATGTAGATTCACATAAACCTCCTGATTCTGTTGCTGATATACCTAAACACTCACAATTTCGTAAAAATTTTATGAATGAAATATTGGAATTCACAAAGCCCGAAGGCAAATTTCTTGATATTGGTTGTTGTTGGGGCGGATTACTGTATAATGCCCGTCAAAAAGGATTTGATGTACAAGGAATTGAAGTTACCAGAAAAAATGTAGAATACGCTAAAAATGTACTCAATATAAATGTTTCCAATATTCAGTTTGACCAGCAGGATTTTAATGAAAATTCTCTTAATGTAGTTACAATGTCTCATGTTTTTGAACATATACCATATACTCTTGTAGCGCTTAAAAAGATTAACAATATTCTTAAACCTGGTGGCATGTTTTGTGGTGCTGTACCAAATTTTGGTTCTTTTATGTCGTTATTTTTAAAAGATCAATGGTTTTTGTTAGATCCTGCATATCATTATGTTCATTTTTATATTGATATTTTAAAACGAGAACTGCATCGATATGGTTTTAAAATTGAAAAAATTTATACTATTACCGGTGATTATAGTGACAGTAACCTTAATAAAACTATTAATGCCATGTTTGATATAAATAATGATACTGATATTCATTCAATAGTAGAATTAATTGAAAAAGAGGGATTTGGCGAAGAGATTAGATTTTACGCAAGGAAAGAAAAACATATCAAAACTACTCCGAAAATAGATGATTTGGAGAATGATTTTGAAGAAGAAAAATTGATGTTTGAGATTTACAGTAAAATAAAAAATAAATTAGCAGGGAAAACTATTCTTCCAAATTTTGAGGATTTTGAATCTATATACCAGGATTGTGAGAAGTTTACAGATGCCGGTGAATATAAAAAAGCTTTTGAGAAAATTAAACATTTGCTTACAGATTTTCCTTTTTATACAAAAGCGATAATTTTAGCCAGTAATATTCATCTTCTTAATAATGATAATAAAGCAGCTTATAATTTATTAGAAAAATCTGAAAAATTTAGTCCTGCCTGTATAAAAATAAGTAGGAAATTAGCAGAAATTGATATTGTTGAAAATAAATACGAGGAAGCATTTAATCGATTAATAAAACTGAATAAAAGTTTTCCAAATGATATTACAACTATTGTAATGATCATTGAATTATTACTTGAAAATGATCGTTTTGATGATGCCTTTTTATATCTTAAAAAGGCAATTATTGTTGATAGTGACAATATTGAAATACAAAATTTAATACAACATTTCATAAGTAACACCGGAAGTACTAAAAATATTGATTCAACGCCGGATATACTCTTTGAAAAAGTTCTTAAAGCCAAAGAGTCAGGGGATATTGTAGCGTGTAAAGAATATTTAGAAAATATATTAAATATTGCACCGGATTATGCTGCTGCATATAATATGGTTGGAATCATCAATTTTGAAGAAGGTGATTTAGAAAAAGCTATTCAGTCTTTTTCCCAGGCTATTGAAAATGATCATGATTTACTGGATGCAAAACGAAATCTTGCAGAAGTAATGTTGTCCAAAGGTGATTATGAAAAAGGAATAAATATTTTTGATGAAATTTTGGGAGAACATCCTAATGATGTACTTGTTCTTAACCGAATGGGGCAACTCTATTTTGAAGTTGGAAAAAAGGATATGGCGATAAAATTTATAAATAAAGTGCTTGAAGTTGAGCCTGATAATAAAGATGCGCTAGAGTTACTGGAAATTTTGGAAAAAACGGATAATATTAATGATATAGAAACATCAAAACAGGTACCTTTAAAAGCCAATGAAGAAAATGCAATTGATATTTTGGAAAATATGATTTCAGAAGAAATAGATAAAAAAGAGAATAGTAAAACAAAGGATAGTAAATCAGTTATTGAAGATATTAAACAACAGCTTCAACTTGCAACAAAAACAGGTGATAGCAGTAAATTGTTGGAATTAGTTAACCAAATAGCAAAAATATCTCCTGAGCAGGCAAGTTTACAAAATCTGAAGCCATTAATAAAATTTCACCCAAAATATTTTACAAGCGATAAGTGTAAATTAATAAAAGAAATAAAAGGAAATGCAATCTTTCTGTCAGAAATTATTGAACCTAATAATTTTGATTTTGTTGAAGAATATACTGATATTTTTGTTCACTATTTAGCCAGTATTTTTGAATCCATAGGTCATATTTATGTGCATATGGGAGGAATTGGAGATGCCTGTTTACTCTTATCGTCATTTTATGATCAGGAACCGGAACAAATTGTTTTATGTATTCCTAACAATATTAATGTAATGGAACAATTTTTTAATTGTTTTCCAAAACTGAAGAAAATATTTTTCTTACCATATCCCGTAAACCTTAAATTTCATGGTATATACAGGCAAATATTAACTCAAATCAAAAATGTAAAGGGACTCGGTGCTACACCAAGAAATACTTACCTTGAAGAATGGACATCAGATTTAAATGTATTTAAGAAATATGGATTAACTGAAAAATGTAATTGGGTAAATAATTTTAAGACTGAAAAAATTACGGATTTTCAGGTAGTAATTAACCCAAAAGGTAGTTTAAAAGGAATGGTGGAAGGGAAGAAGAATATTATTGATCCGAAATTTTGGCATAGAATAATTAATTTTCTTAACGGTCAAAATATTGTCCCTGTTATCATTGGAATACCAACTGAGGAGGATGATTATCCTATTTTTGGAAAAGTTATTAATAAAAGAAGTTATAATATATTTGAGCAAATGCAAATAGTCGCTACAGCTGATGTATTGATAGGTGCAGATACCTGGGGTAAAAGTTTTTCGGCTTTAGGAAATATTCCAACAATTGTATTTGAATCTGTACGACCTAAAAAACACGCCAATTGGAAAGACCCTGCTGAATATATTTTTATTGATCCATGGGATTCTATAACTAAAGTGAAAAATGTAAATGAATTCAGAAATAGAATGCAAGAACTCCTTGTGAATCGAGATAGTGTAAAATCAAAAAAAAAACCTGCGAATAATAAAACCAAAATATCAATAGTTTTAACATTATATAATAATTTAGGATTTACCAAAAAATGTATTGAATCAATTAAAAGAAATACAAAATATCCAAATTATGAAATTGTTTTAGTTGATGATGCTTCCAAAGATTCTACATGGGAATATTTAAAGTATCTTGAACAGGAAAATGATAATGTCATTATTACTCATTTGGAGGAAAATCAAAAATTTGCCGGTGGGTCAAACAGAGGTGCAGAAATTGCATCAAGTGAATATTTGGTATTCTTAAATAATGATACAGAAGTTGAAAAAAATTGGTTGACCAGTTTATTTCAGGTGTTTCAAAAAAATGAGAATACGGGAATTGTAGGTGCTAAATTATTATATCCTGATAGACGTGTTCAGCATGCAGGTGTGGAGTTTGTAAAATTAGATGAGCCAATACAAATTAAAAACTATGGACAAATTGACTACTTGATGGAACACCCAAACAGATATGCTGATGAAAATTCTCCAGCAATAAACCAGGTAAAAGAATTTGATATGGTAACCGGTGCATGTCTTTTAATACCAACTGAATTATTTTTTAATGTTGGTAAATTTGATGAGAAATATCAAATGGGTGTTGAAGATATTGATCTTTGTTTAAAAGTAAGGGATAAGGGATATAAAATATTGTATAATCCCGATTCAGTAATAATTCATCATGAAGCTGTTAGTGACGATAGATTTAAATATTTCAATGAAAATCTTGAATTGTTTTTCAAACGCTGGGGAAATCGATTTGATGAAAAATGGAATTTTATTCCCAATGAAGCAAATATATCAAAGGAAAATATGATATTAACCAATTCGCCTGATAATCAAAGTGTTACTAATGATATTAATAAATCTGAAGCGGTCAAGAGTACAGGGTTAAATGAAAATGAACTTTTTGATAAAATATTAGATTCCAGAGAAAAAGAAGATAATGTCGAGACAATTAAATTGATTGAAACATTACTCCAGATTGAGCCAAATCATGCCGGTGCTTTTAATATATTAGGAATCATTTCTTATGAACAGCAGGAATTAGATAATGCCATTGCAATGTTTCAAAAATCCTCTGAATTGGATCCACAATTCCTGGATGCTCAAAGAAATTTGGCTGAAGTGTTCATAGCAAAAGGTGAATATGAAAAAGGTGTTCATACTTTTGATCATATATTAGAAAATTTTCCTGATGATGTTTTGACACTTACACGATTAGCACAATTATTTATGGAAGTAGAAAATTTTGTTAATGCCAAATCTTTTGTCACAAAAATTTTGGAAATAAAACCGAATGATGAAACAGCTCTTGAAATGATGGAAATGATTGATGAGAATATTTAAAACCAGGAAATGTTTACCAATATAATGAATATTATAGTGATTTTTCGATAAATCTTGCTTTCAAACATGTTGATAAATTTAATTATAAAGAGTTTGAAGACTGGAATGTTACTATTATTGATACCAAACTGAATACAGTTTAATTAAATATTATTTTTAGAAAGAAAAATGAAAAATAAAAATCTACTTTTAGTAGGACATATATCAGGTAATACAGGTTACAATATTCATACAAGAAATTTTTATAAAGCTGTTGGAAAACAATTTAATTCAACCGAATTAGACCTTTCAAAAGGAACAGATGCAATAAAGAAGGAACTTTTTAATTATCTGGGGAAATATGGTAATAGCCAAAACAATGTTACTATAATGATAAGCTATGGCAGATATTTTACTTTTTTCAATAATTTACCTGGATTTAATATTGGATATACTACTTTTGGATCAACAATTATTCCCAAAGAATGGTTGGAACCTTTAAAAATTCCTAACAAAATCTGGACAACTACAGGTTGGAATAAGCAAATACTAATTGAAAATGGATTTAAAGCAAAACAGATAGATGTTGTTCCTGAAGGAGTAAATACAGAAATATTCAACCCAAATAAAAATTCTATACCGGCTTTAGACCAAATTCCCGGTTTTAAATTCTTAAATATTGGGAAATGGGAAAAACGCAAATGCACAAAGGAATTAATAATAGCATTTGACCAGGAATTCCATTCAGAAAAAGATGTATATTTAGTTTTAAGTGTTAACAATACTTTTATGAAAAATTTTAGTGTTTCGGAAGAAATTAACAAATTATCTCTGAAATCACCGGAAAAAATATTAGTTCTTAATAGCATATCAAATGATATCATAGTCTCACTTTATAATTCCTGTGATGCTTTTTTATTTCCAAGCCGTTCAGAAGGCTGGGGCTTACCAATAACTGAGGCTATGGCCTGTGGTCTACCGGTAGTTGCCACGAATTATAGTGGTCCGACGGAATTTATCACTGAGGAAAATTGCTATCTGCTTGATTATCAGTTAGAAGACATAAAGGATTTATATTTTAATTGGACTGATTTTGGAACAGGTAAATGGGCGCAACCGGATATGGAGCAGTTAAAATTTTATATGAGATACATTTATGAGAACCGGGACGAGGCAATTAAAAAAGGAAAATTTGCAAGACAACAAATGGTAGAGAAGTGGAATTGGCAAAATGCTGCCAACATAGCATTGAAATTAATAGCTCAATATGAATAATTAATTAGGCGATAAGAAGAATTTATTATGGATTTTATTGAAAAAAAAGCAATTCGAAATTTCAAAAAAGGTGAATTTCTATGCATGGAAAATGATAAAGGCAATTCCATGTTTATTATACAGTCCGGTGAGGTTGAAGTGTCAACTCAAATAAGGAATCAAAAGACAGTGTTGGCCAAATTAGGATCTGGCGCAATTATTGGTGAAATGGCATTAATAGATCGTCAACCACGCTCAGCAACAGTTAGAGCTTTAACTAACGTTATTTGTCTTGAAATAAATGAAAACATTTTTCAAAAGTTATTAGGTGATGTTCCTCCATGGATGCGTTCTTTTTATTTAATTCTGGTCGAACGCCTTAGAAAAGCAGATAAAAGACAACGAAATATGGAAATATCAGATATAGCAAGACAGGTTTTCTATTTTTTGGATATTTTATTAAATGGTACTAAAGAAGATCAATTTGGAAACAAATCCTTAAACTGGAATAAAATTGTTGAGCAAATAACTTTTATCATGAACATTGATACTGAAATTGTCAGGAAATTATTAGGAATTTTAATAAATTCAAAATTAGCTAAAAGTGAGTTGAATTATGAAAAAGGCAGGCAGTTTATCACAGATAAATTTGATACGATTTCCATTCTGGCTGAATATAGTCGAGCCAAATATATGGAAGCACGGGGATTTAATAATGAGATTAAATTTAAACCATGGTCAAAACAGGAACTCGCCGTATTAAGTCTTATTTCAATTATTATGGGTGAACAGGGTAAAATGAATGAAATTCCAATAGAATATTTTGAAGATAAATGTCGGGAAACCCTTGAAAGACCTTTAAATGAATATAAAAAAGCAATCCGCGTAATAAAATTAAAATCAATAATAAAAGAAAAGAACACGTCTGAAGGTGTTTTTTTTAAGGTTGATAATGAAAAACTAAAGGAAACTTTAGAGAACATTAAACAGCAAAATATTTTTACTGAAATTGAAAAAAATATTAATAGAATTTTTCCGGATTAGGATTGGGAATTTATCATTATTTGGGGTAATAACTTCGTTTAAATAAAAGAATTAGAATGAATTATGGAAAATTTTAAAATTTCTCTTTGCATGATTGTAAAAAATGAAGCCAATGTTTTGGATAGGTGTTTAAAAAGTGTAAATGGAATTGTAGATGAAATAATAATTTTAGATAGTGGTTCTGACGATGAAACAAAAACAATCGCCAGCAAATATGGCGCTGAAATATATGATTTTACATGGATTGATGATTTTTCTGCAGCTCGTAATGAGGCTTTGGATAAAGCAAAATACAATTGGATTTTGCATTTGGATGCCGATGAAGAAATCGACGAATTGCATAAAAATAGTATAAAAGAAATTATAAAGAATAATCAAGTTGATGGTTTTTTTATTGGTGTCAGAAATTTTGCTGCAAAAGGGAGTTTTGAAAAATATACTGAAGATTTGCAAGTGCGTTTATTCCGAAATAAACCGGAATTCCGGTATCAAAACCGGATTCATGAACAAATTGGAAATTCAATTGAACAAAACCGGGGAATCGTTCTAAAATCAGAGATTATTATTAATCATTATGGTTACATGGAAAAAAATATTGAAAAAGCACAAAGAAATCTTCCAATAATTTTAAAAGCCATAGAAGAAAATCCTGATGATAGTTATATAAATTTTAAACTCGGAGAAACTTATAAAGTTCTTGACGATATTAATAATTCAAAAAAACATCTTTTATTAGCATTATCCATAAATGATAAAAGGAAACAGTTACCTGTAAATATTCTTGATATAATATTTATGAGATTAGCCCAAATTGGATTAGGCGAAAATAATTATAAAGAAGCACTGGAATATGCTCAGAACAGTATTAGTTACAATAAAAATAATGATATCTCAAAATATATATATGCTATTTCATGCACATATTTAGGCCAAATTGAAATTGCATATAATGCTTTCAAAAAATTATTAGAATCAGAAACAGATGCAATTGATTTGAAAGATATTGAAAAATTACTAATTGCGCTGGAACAAGCGGCACCACAGTTAAAATATTGATTAGAACATTAATTATTTCAGAGAAATATCAGATAAAAAAATAGGAAAAATTGGATGAAAAAACCCGGTTCTCTTTCAGTCTGTATAATAGTAAAAAATGAAGAGGATGTATTTGAAGAATGCTTGGAAAGTATTAAAAATATTGCAGATCAAATCATAGTAATTGATACAGGATCTACCGATAATACTATTGAAATTGCTAAAAAATTTAATGCAGAGATTCATAATTTTAAATGGATTGATGATTTTTCTGCAGCCAGAAATGAATCAATAAAATACGCAAAAAAAGATTGGATTTTTTGGCTGGATGCCGATGAAAGATTAATTCCGGGTTCAATTCCACGATTAAAAAAATTACTACGATTTGAAAAAAAGCCGGTAATTTATAATATTCACATTAAAAATTTAAAACCCGGTGGGCAGCATTTTATGTTATCAGATGCACATCGGCTTTTTAATAATCACAGAGGTATTAATTTTAATGGGAGGGTGCATGAACAAATTTCAAATAGTGCTGCCCGCCTAAAAGGTGAAGAACGTGACTCTGATGTTTTTTTATTACATCTTGGATATGGATATGATCCGGAAACAGCAAGAAAAAAAAATATGCGAAACCAGCCGTTATTGGAAAAAATGGTTGATGAAGATCCAAATAATGCATACGCTCATTATACTTTAGCCCAGAATCTTGGATTATTAGAGAAGTATGATGAGGCAATATTCCATTATAAAACTGCTTATAAATTAAAGAAACAGTTTAATAAAAGCATGCTGGCGTCCCTATTAAATACAATGGGAGAATGTTTATTTAAAGTTAAAAAATATGATGAGGCAAGGAATAATTTTTTAGAGAGTATCAGGATAAAACCTGTTCAATCCGGTGCATATTTTATGCAATACAAAATTGCTAATGAAACAAAAGATTATGCAGAAGCTGCCAGGCAACTTGAGAAAATGATTGAAATGACAAAAGTTGTCCAAAAATCTAAAAAAACAATTTCCAGTGATGTTTTAATTAAAGAAGAAAAATTAAGAGAAGTATTAAGCGGTATTTATCAAAAACTTGGAAAAAATGATTTATCTCTTAAATGTTTGAATTTACCAGGTAATGCACAATCATCTAATCAAAATCTAAATAAAATTATTAAGATTTACACTAATTCAGGCAACATTCAACAATTGGAACAATATCTTGAAAATTTGGAAAAACCGGATGATTCTGAATGTCAAATTTTAAATTCATTAGGAATTTTATTAATTAAAAAATTAGAGTTTAAGACTGCTATAAAAGTATTTCAAATAATTATGAAGAAAAATCCTAAGGATAAAAATACTTTAAAGAAAATTATTGGATTATATGGTAGTATTGGGGATAATGAGAACGCAATGAGATTATTTGAAGAGTACAAAAAATTATAGGATTTCTGAATAATAGTTTTCCTATAATTTAATCTAATTATTGGTATATGCCGGAGTTAATTCCGGCATATTTATTTTTAATAGTTCAGTTCAATTCAATGTCAAAGTTGTTTAACTAGGCTCTGAATTCAGTAATTTGTCAGCAATAACGTCGATTACTTCGTCACTGTCATACACCTTATTTGCGATATTTTCCTGGATTTTGTTGAATTTTTCTGGCGTTGCAGATTCTTCTACAGCTTCGAAATCTTCAATATTCTGAGGTATGATATTTTCAACGATTTTTGCTAACACTTCAGGTTTAGAATAGTAGTTTGAACTAATTTTATTGTGAACATTCAGGAGTTCTTTTTTGCCAAGGGTTTGGATTTGCTTTAAGTTTTCTTCATACATTTCAACCTGCTTTTGTTGCTCAAGCATGTCTTTTCCTGTAGAGGAAATCTTAACGCTATCTTTGCCCAAGTTAGAAGAACTATTACTTTTTGCCAGAGTAATATTCGACTTTGCAGGGCTTTCTGCTTTTTTTGTTTTTTTGTCATCATTAAGTTTTAGAAACTCATTTGATAAACCTGATAAGCCCTTTATAATGGACATTTTTTACTCCTGTATTATATCAATAATTTTTGCGTTCTCTTGATTTAAAGAACAAAATTTACTATTTCTGATTTTATTATCGGTTATATTTGAAAAATCTTTAACAAGTTCTAATCTTTTCATATGCAAAATATCTAAAATTTTTGCATCTATTGCAACTAAAGTTCTGGCAATTTGGGAAATTTCTTTAATTACCTTATCAAATTGGTTGTTATTAATAATAAAATTCTTTTTCTTGCCTTCCAGTTTTTGTAATATTTCGATCCAATGTTTTCTGGCTTTTAAAAGGTTCCTTACAGAATCCAGAGATACTGATTCAGAATTTTCTATTAATTCCTGTGATTGATCAAGCAGATTATTAAAACACTCCAGTTCTTTGTTTAAAATATCTTGAATTTGATTTGAAATGTTTTGATTTGCATTCATATTATGCTGTTCCCCTATAGATTATACCAGTTAGTTCGTCCATTTTTTTTGATAATTCAATCATTTCTTTTGGTGGTATTTGTCGAACCACATTATCAGTTTCTTTATCAATAACCTTGATAATTGGAATGTCTGATTCCTCATCATAAGTAAAAGAAATTTTTGTACTTACCGACTGAACAAAATCATTTACTTTACTGATTAATTTTGTTATATCAACATTTTCATCTACTTTTAATTTTTTTCCGGTCTCTTTTGATTCATCAATTTTTTTTGTTCGCTGGATTATTTTTTCCTGTATGGAAATATTCTCCTGTACAGACATTTCTTTCTGTACTTGTCGCTGCTGAGATTCTTTACTCAGAACTTGAGAAATTTGGCTTGTTTCCAAAGAATTTCCAGCATTTATGTAATTAATATTTTCCATCACGTCACCTATTTTTTATCAATTTCCATACATGGAAGTGAAATTAGAAAAAAATTGCTGTTGATTTGTTAATTCCACCATCATTCTTTGTAATTCAGTCATTTCACTTCTTAATTGTGTTTCTTTTTTTGCTAACATATCATCCATTAAAGTTAATCTGCTATCTAATTGTAATATCTGTTCATCGAGATTAGATTTACTTGAATCTATTGTACCGCCGGTTTTAACATAATTATCAAGATAGTCATTTATTTGGTTTGCAAAACCTTCATCACTATTAAAAATATCAGATACATATATTGAATTTGCTTTTACTGCATTTTCAAATTTGCTTGTATCAGAGATTGACAATTTCCCTTCAGAATCAAATTCAATTCCAATATTGAAAAGTTTTGAATAGTTGGAATTTGTAACAGAATCAACACTACCCTGGAGGATAGAACGAAGATCATTTCCAATTGATCTGTAAGTTAAATCACTTGATAAAGCACCACTTTTGTATGTAGTGGTATTTATTTGTGCATTTTCTCTTAGAAAGGAAATTGCTTCGTTGTATGATGTTAAGAATTCCTGAACCTCATTTTTAACAGAATCAACATCAGTGCTTATAGTCATATTTTCTGTTGTTGAAAAAGTATCCAGAAGATCTATTGTAATATTATCAAAAATATCTTCTATTGTATTACTGTCTCTATAAAAAGTTAATCCATCAACTGTTAATTGGTTATTAAGACTACTGTTACTTGCACTTGTTCCAACAGAAGTGATATACCCACCTGAACTTCCGGCTGCCTGGGATGTTGAATTTAATTCAAGTGTATTTAACAAGGTATCGGCACTGTCAGTGAAGTCCATTCTGTAAGTATATCCAGATTGACCACTACGTAAAATAATTCTTGATTCTCCATCTACTTCTTCCACAACTGATGCATGGGCTACTTCATCATTATCAATAGTTTCATTGCCTTGTGCCGAAGACATTGCACTGTTTATGGCATCAACTATTCCTTTTAACACATCATCATTTGTTCCTGAGAAAGTAGAAGCAGAGACTGTCACGCTAATAGATTCTCTGTTTGAATCATCATCATCAGTTGGGTGTGCTACTTCAATAGAAAAAGTTTGATCTTCGGAAATACCTGTAAAATCAGAATTTGTATTAGTAAAAGTTTTTGAAACACGAGTATCTGAAGCTGCCAATCTGTTTACAGAAATTGAATGATTACCAATTGGTGCACCGGAATCCGCACTAACACTAAATTTCTCAGAATCACTACTTGAAGCAATTCTGTATGAAAAATAGTCAGTAATTGGGTCAATAAAGCGTTCAGATTTAGTTTGTAAAGCAGAAAGTTTTGAATCAAGATTGGATAAAACTTTCCTTTTACTATTCAGTGATGATTTTTTATCGAGTAACTCATATTTCGGTTGACTCTCATAAATCATCATCTGTTCGACATAATAGTCTACTTGTGATTGACCGCCGCTAAGAACCGATGAACTTGAGATTGACATTTTTATTTCCTTATGTGAGATTCATGGCTTTTGCCCATGTTTCCCGAATTTCTTTAATCATTTTTTTTGCATCTTCATAATTTTTTTTATGAATTTGAGAAAGTATGAATTGATACATGTTATAAAAAGTAGTGGCAATTTTTCGTTCATCAAAATTTAAAGCATTGATGAGTTCTTGCATTGCCTGTGCTGCTTTTCCCTGGTCTTTTCTGGCACAAGCTACAATTGCTGCGTCATAAATATACATAATCAATTGTTCTGGACTGGCGCTGAGAACCTTTTGAACTAAGTATGGATTTTGTTTTTGTACGAATCGTTGTCTTTGCATAAAATTACTCATTAACATTACTATTTACTCCATCGCTTTTGTTTCAATTACTATGCCATTGGAAATTAATTTCATATTTTCCCTTTCCTTTCATGATAAAACTCCTTTGTCAATTAACCAGGAGCGGAATTAATTTCCCGCTCCTAATCAAAATTACCAGTTTTATCCGAAGAGAGATAATACTACCTGAGGTGACGAATTTGCCTGGGCAAATGATGATACAGATGTCTGTTGCAAAATCTGTAGTTTCATGATTTCCATTTGCTCCTTGGCAAAATCAGCATCCTCAATAGAACTCCTAACAGCTTCAGTATTTGTTGAAGCGACAGATAAAGTTTGTTCTTTGGATGATAATCTTACTTTGTACTCTCCTACATCCTGAATGTACCCCGATAATTTGTCGATAGCAGTATCAACAGTACTAATTGCAGATGCAGCACTTGTGGAATTTGCCAAACTAATACTATTTATTGAAAGTGCAGCAGAATCAGCATCCTGGATTGAAACTGCTAAAGTATCTGAAGATCCTTCACCAGTATGGAAACTTCCACTGTACCCACCATCGATTAATTGGTCTCCATTAAATGTTGTTTCACTTACAATATCATCAATTTCATTGATTAATGCAGAAACCTGACTATTTAGTGCTGATCTTTGAGATGTATTTAACGAATAGTCTGCGGCTTGTGTAGCTTTCTCTTTTACGGTTTGGAGAATATCCATAACATTTTGATATCCACCTTCAGCAATGTTTAATACATTTTTGGAATTGCTGACGTTTTGAAGAGCTACATCAAGACCACGTTTTCTACTTTCCAGGCTTTTTGCCAAGGCATAGCCTGCCGGATCATCTTCAGTAGAGTTGATTTTTTTTCCGGTTGCCAATCTTAATTGATGCTTAGCCATTTTGTTATTGACTTTGCTAAATGCTTGCAATGAGAAAGCAGCTTGTGTGTTGGAAGCAATCCTCGTTAGATTACTCATAATAAAACCTCCGTGTGTTTTTTGGGCATCCATCGCCCTTTGTTTAATTTACTCTTTGAATATAGATTCGGCCGATAATCCTAATTCATTTTCAAAAAACTTCTCACCACGAATATCGGTAATTAAATAAAAAATGTTTATTATTACAGAGATATGGGTCAGTTTTTCAATAGTAGTGAAATTAAATTCTTGAAATTTTCGTAAAACTTGATAGAAATCTATTACAATACATATAAAACGGGATATCTGTATATATACCTTGAATTAACTGTAATAATCAAAGAAGAACGCAATAATATGTTAATATTCCATGGTGTTTAGAAAAATTCAATAAAATATAGTAATGAAAAAAAAGGCATGTTTATTGAAAATAATTAGGAATTTAGATTGATATTTTGATTTAAACTATCTAATATAATTTAAATGCTATTTTAAGGGAAAAACAATGCAAGGTATTAATAATCAAGATATTCTAAAGGCGATAAATTTTTTAAACAATAAAAAGTATAATATTGGAAAATCATTCCTGCAAAAATTATTAGAGAAAGATATCAAAATATCTATCGACGATGAATTTTTTATAAAACAATGTGATGAGTTTATCAAAAACAAAGATATTGCTTCTGCTGAAATTTTATATGGATTTGCAATTAAAAATAATAAATCATCCTTATTATACCATTCATATGCAATATTTCTAAAAAATAATGGTCGGATATCTGAGTCGATTGAACATTTTTCAGAGGCCTTAAAAATTGATCCGGGAAATTTTGGTTTTTATCGGGATTTAGGTTTGGCCCTCAAAGAATCCGGGAAGATTAGGGATGCGATTATGGTTTTTCAAAATGCTATCAAACAATTTCCCCGGAAAGAAGATTTGTATTTTTATCTCGGGCAAACACTTTTCCAGATTAATAAAATTCCAGCGGCTCTCAAATGTTTTAACCTGGCTTTACAGATAAAACCGGATTTTTTTGAATCAATATTAGCAACTGCAATTGCCTATGATAAAATGGATAATTTTCATCAGGCTATTAAATATTACAATAAAGCATTAGCTATTAATCCCGGATTTTCTGAAGTTTATAACAGTCTAGGTTTATTATTACGGAAAAACGGTTTTTACGAAGAAGCGGAAAATAAATTTTTAACTGGTCTGGAAAAAGATAAGCAAAACCTACGCTTATATAATAGTTTAGGCAATATCTTGAAATTACAGGGTAAATTTAAAGAAGCAGAGAAGCAATTTGATAATGCCCTTAGACTTGATAAAAATTTTATTGAGGCAAAGTTTTCTAAATCGCTCCTGGATTTGCTTAAAGGAGATTTCAAGAATGGGTGGAAAGGATATGAAAATCGATGGAATATGGCACCGCTTATTAAGCAGAAAAAAGATGAAAAAAAATGGCAAGGTCAAAGTTTTTCCGGTAAAACTCTTTTAGTCTGGTGTGAACAGGGGATGGGAGATTCTATTCAATTTATTAGATATTGTCATAAAATAAAACTACTCGGAGGCATTGTAATTTTGCAATGTCCCGGGGCCTTGAAAAAATTATTCCGATTTGTCGCGGGAATAGATAAAATTATTGACCAAAAAGAAGATTTTTTTGATTATGATTTTCAAATTTCATTAATGAGTTTACCTTTTATTTTTCAATCTGAAATTGATACAATTCCAAATCAATCAGAGTATATCCATGTACCGGAAAAGGATGTGAATTTAATAAATCAAAAATTATCAATTGATAAAAATACATTAAATATTGGAATTGTTTGGGCTGGTAATCCAAAACTGAAAAATGATCTGAAAAGATCGATTAGCTTGAATTATTTTACAAAACTTTTAAATATTGATCAAACAAATTTTTACAGTTTACAAAAAGGTGACAGGATAGGAGATCTGAACAAATTTTCATATCGAAATATTAAAAATCTTGATGATCAAATTAATGATTTTTTTGACACTGCATTAATTATTAAGAATTTAGATGTTATTATTACTGTTGATACTTCAGTTGCTCATTTAGCAGGAGCTTTAGGAAAAAGAGTCTGGACTTTATTACCGTTAAGCCCTGATTGGAGATGGTTATTAAATAGAAATGATAGTATCTGGTACCCAACAATGCGTTTATATCGTCAAAAGGATATAAACCATTGGGAAAATGTTTTTTCTGAAATAAATCACGATTTAAGAAAATTAATAAAAGAAAAAAAACATAAATATCAAATGTAAACTTATTTAAAGTGAAAAATCTGTTTCAACCAATTATTAGACTTTAATTAAGAATTAGAAAATAGAAAAAAAGAGAAAAGCCATATCCAAACAGGCCTTTCTCTTTTTTATTTATAGAGGGGATCTATATTTTATTGAAATAAAGACAGTACAATTTGTGGTCCTGAATTAGCCTGTGTCAGGGCTGATACTGCTGTTTGCTGCAATATCTGGAGTTTTACCATTTCCATCTGTTCAGAGGCAAAATCAGCATCTTCTATGTTGCTTCGTACTGATTCAGTATTGGTTGTCTGGACTGTTAATGATTGTTCTTTGGAACTTAAGCGAACTTTATATTCACCAATATTTTGAATAAACGATGATAAATTATCAATTGATGTAACAATAGTATTAATTGCTGATGAAGCACTTGCAGCATTGGAAATATTTATAGCATTGATTGATAATGCTGCTGAATCAGCATCATGAAGTGATATTGAAAGTTTATCTCCACTTCCTTCGCCTGTTTGAAAACTACCGGAATATCCTCCATCAACCAGACAATCACTGTTAAAAGTTGTGTCATTTACAATGTCATCAATTTCATTAATTAATGCTCCTACCTGATTATTCAAAGCGCTACGTTGAGATCCATTTAAAGAGTAATCAGCGGCCTGGGTCGCTTTTTCCTTTATTGTTTGCAGGATATTCATAATTTCCTGATATCCACCTTCAGCAATATTGAGAATATTTTTGGCACCATTGACATTGGAAAGAGCTATTTCCAGGCCACGTTTCCTTCTTTCAAGACTTCTGGCTAAATGATAGCCTGCCGGATCTTCAGAGGAAGAATTGATTCTTTTTCCTGTTGCCAGTCTCATTTGATGTTTTCCAATTCTGTCGTTTATTTTGAAAAGTGATGCTCTGGCTTGCATAGCCTGAATGTTGGATTGGATTCTCATTAAGTCACTCATTGTAACCTCCTTGTTTGTTGGGTAAAATCCCTTTTACACCTTTTATTTTCTTATTTTCAAATTTCAATTAGTTTCAATACGCAAAACTAATATCGACCACTTTTTAATAAACTTTAGTAATTTTTATTAAAATATATCAAAAAAAACTAAAATACGACAAAATGAACTAAAATTCATCACTAATAATCGACGATTAATTGCTAATTGTTAATACATAATTTTTTAGTTTTTTAGAAAAAAATATGGAAGAATAATTAGTGCTGATGTTTTTTATTGGAATTTCTAAATTCATAAT
>JAOZSR010000114.1 GCA_029939575.1 Fidelibacterota bacterium | reverse complement strand
AAAAAATCAGTTTGTTGATTTTTTTCGTTGCCTTGCACACAACGTCTGTGTAAACGCAATTGTATATATTCCACCAATATGGCAGGATAAACACAATTGTTTATATTTCTCTTTTATCATTCTATTCTTCTTAATCAGCTTTATAAATTGATGTATAGCATATATTAACCTGCTAAAAATCTGATATTCTGTTTAATTTCGTCAATTAGTATTTTCCATTTTTACGATGTTAATTTAATTTTCTGTAATATCAATTTCAATAATAAAGTCATTCAGTATTTCCAAACTCTAGTAAATCTATGTAAAATGATACATTTGTTAAAATCAGATTATAATTGACCATCTCTGCATTCATTGTATTTTCAATGTTAGTTTTTGATTTTTTACTAGATTGTCGAAATTAACAAAAAAACCTAAAGATTATCAGAATATTGAATTTTGAAAAAAGCATAAAATTTGAATTACTCTAAAATTAACGGTTTCACATGCTTATCAAACAAATTTGAAGTTACATTCTTTGAAATGAATGATTCATTTTCATTAATTTCATTTAAATATCTATCACCCATTTTTGCAGCGATTTTATAAGACACATGTAATAGTTGACGTACAATTGAATTATATTTTGGATTTGATTGGTCATGGCGAAGTGCATCGGCATAATAAAAATTAAGACTGTATATCCTAAATCGTCAACAAGAATAACAACAAAATTGGGCTTGTTTTAGGGAGCCTTAGCTAGGGGAATACTGGAAAAAAATTCAAAGTAGTCCAGAGTCTGTAAGTTTAAGAAAATTTCGTCACTTGATATAAATAACCATTTCTATCCCTCATTATAACATCTTAATTTTTCCAGACAAACCGAATAAACAGAGTTTACTTAATCAAGAATCTGAATTTCAACATATACCGGTTTATGATCTGATGGATAAGTACCGTCAACATTATAATCAACCTTCTCATAATGAGTTACTTTTAGATTTCCATTATGCAGAATCCAGTCAATACCGAGACCACCTTCGATGCTGTCTTTTAAAAAATTCTGCTCACTTGAATTATCATCACCAACAAATATTTTATAGACTTCTCCATCTGGCTTCGAATTAAAATCTCCCAAAAGAAAAACCGGTCTTTCTTTTGTCCAGGGACCAAATCGACCGAGCGCATTAATCCTCGTCATAATCAGTTTAGCAGCATTTACCCTGGCCATTTCCTGATTATCACGATCAAAGAAATGTGTATTAAAAAGGTAAAATTCCTGAGTATTCTCCCAATGTCCCCGGTAATCCTGTGGATAGGAACTGGTTTCTCCTTTAGCCGGTCTGTTAATAGTTGCCAGACGAACCCATGTTACCATTCTGGGATTGATTTCTGGGCCACTTCCAATGATTGCCGGTGTTTTTGAAAGCTGAAAACTCTGCATTTCCCTGAGACGAAATTTTTCTCGCTTATAAAAAATAGCCATATGTTCATCATCATCACCCCCTTTGCGCCCCTCTCCAATGACCACATATTCTGGCAAATGATCCATTAAATAGTCAATTTGCTCCTTCAAACCTTCCTGTGTACCAATGATATCAGGACTATATTTCCGAATCATATCCACTTGCATTTCACGCCTTACTTCCCAGGACGGTTCAAATGTAGGACTGGCAAATTTCAAATTATAACTCATTAATTTTATTGTCTTGTAATCGGTCTTTTGATTCCGGTCTACCTGTGCATTTATTATAGCACCAAAAGCAAAAAAACCAATAACAATTACACAAATTATACTTTTAATCCATCTCATTTAATTCTCTCCTTAATGATTAATAAATTTTCCTCTTTTATAATGAAATGATTCCCCCCATGTCATTAAAATTAAAGGAATTTCATAACCAGCATCTATACTTCCACCAAACCGATCTGACCCCTTTCGCCTCTGATAGGACAACCAGTAAGGCTCACGATGATCTATTGTATGTCCCATTTCATTTTCATGGCCTGTAATAATTAGTGCAGGATTAAAGCCTTTTGATACTCTGACAATATTGTTTGTCCAGCAATTTGGTAGCAGAACATCTACATCATGATTATTTCCTACTTCATCAATCCATTCAAAATCACCGTCATAATACTGATCACCCATTTGTGAAAATGATAGTTCCTCCGGAGTAATTACAAGATACACATTGTTCAAAACATCTTTTCCCTGGTGACCGGGATAGACTACTACTTTTAACTCCTTCTTTCCACCCTGAACGGGAAGTTTCTGTAATGTATGCGACTCTCTTTTAAGATGTGTAATATGTTTATAAATTGAACTTCCTTTCCATACATCAGAAGGAGATACAACAGGCTTTCCCTGATCAATAAATTTTTGAGCAACCCATTCTTCGGCATGATCATTATGATAATGACTAACAAAAAGAACATCACATTGATTAATAAGCCTTTGCATATTGTTATTTTCAATGAAAAATCCTTCAATGCCAGCGGATTTACCGCTTATTAAATCAAATCCTATTGTTACAGATTTGGTTCGAACTATGAAGCCATGATTATACAGTTTCCATATTTGAGCACCATTTTTTATATTAGTCTGCTCAATTTCATCAGCAGCTTTTTGAATACGTGTTTTTAAGAAAAATTGAACCGGTGGTCTATGAGGTGCATATACATCATGGAAAACACCATCCAGAAGTAATAGAGCACTTTGTCTGGCTTCAGGTTCTGGCCATGCAGGTGAGTATTTGGAAAGTATAGTATTTGCCTGATTGAGTAATGCCTCTGCCTGATTATTAAGGTAAATGTTCTCGTTTTCATTCAGAGTAGTATCAATGAGACTAGTACTGATTGTCGTGTTCATTTGAGCAATACATAATGTTATTACTCCAAGTACAATTGTTACAAAAAATATTTTTTTCATGATGCAAACCTCCAGATTAATTTTCCAGGAATTGTTGTCCGCCCAAGGTTAACGCCATTATTTGTATCATATTCCTGATTGATTATAAAATAAAAATAACTACCAATTTTTGGAATCCAGTTAATTCTGTAAAGCAACAAAATGATGTTTCACTGTGTCTGCTGATACTTTCCAATGTCTAAATCCCATAGGTCTTTTGTCAAAATTTTTGCTCGTAGTTTCACCTGTCACTAATTGAATGTTTTTATAATTATTTATCACAATTTCATGTTTATGCCCGGATAAATAGGCTTTTACATTATTTTGTAAAAACAAATTGAGTAACTCTTGTCTTTTTGTGAAAGGAATATTGAAATAATTTTCTTCTTCATCATGGGTCTTAATATATAAGGGATAATGACCAATAACAAATACAGGATTTCGACTACTTTGATTCTTTAGTGTTTTCTTAAACCATTTATCATGTTTTTCTGATTCATCCTCAACATTAGCCTTCCATAATTGAGAATTGGTTACAATAAATGAATATCCTTTATTTTGGAAATCATAATAATCTTTTCCCACTGTTTTTCGATAATAAGCAAGTGTTGTATCGTTTGGTATTTTTCCCACGTCATGATTTCCAGGCAAAGTATAACATGGAATTTTAAATTGTTCTCTGATTTTCAGAAAATCAGAGTAGGAACTATCAGAAGCATGATTAACAAGATCTCCACATATTACAACAAAATCAGCATCAAGTTTATTAATTTGCTCAACAGCCTTTTTGAATGTTTCAATATCATGTGCATAACCTCCCATTCCCAATTGAGTATCACATATCTGAACAAATGAAAATGGTTGCTTCTCATTTTTCGAACAGGAAATAGTAAACAGAAGCAAAGCAAATACTATGTACTTATTAAATTCGAAAATTACATTTTTAATTTTTCTCATTAATCATCATCCCGGATTCTTATACTGATTCCTATTAGTTCTTTGATTTGCTTCATTTTTGATATAATTATTACAATTTATGTTTTCACAAATCAAATTAGAGTGCCCATATCTCTTTTTATCGTTTTGGCATTTCGTAACTTGCAGGTATTTCTTTCCTCAGCATTTTTCCCGCTTCTCCTGTTAGCCATAAATACTGATCTGAAGGTTTACCATCATTGTCAATAAATTGAGTCTTATCGTTGTTTGGAGGAGTATCGGAAATTTTAAAAATCGCTGTTCCTTCATCAATTTCATCAAACATGGCAATGTACAACATTTCCGCTCCGGCTTTTACCATTGTTACCATCTGGTCCCAGTAAAAGCGACCACCGAGACGTGGGATTGCTCCATAGGCAGTATAGCGGGCCAAATCCGGATTCCCGAGAGAAAGATTTCTCCAACTAAAACCAGGATATGCAATAGGAACATAATCCACACCATGTTCTTTTGACCATTTAATATCAGCTTTAACATGATCTCTGATTTGATCCATAGGTTTATGTACCAGTGGTGTAAATCGCTGAACCATCCAAGGCAGGACAATATCAGCAGATTCTATCAATTCATGCAAATATGGATCAGGCAGGCAATCTTTATCCAGATCGCGAAAATAGGTGGGAACACCCAACATAACCGAACAACCTCCATATTCGGGATCATTTTTCAGGAAATCTATTAAGCGGTCTAAACCAATCTTTCTGATATTATAAGATCTATCGGGAAATCCAACTCCCCAGATTGTGACCAGCGGTTTCCCATTATGATGCAAATAAGTTTGTTTCTTCCCAAAATTGGTTACTTTCAAATCATCGACCAATCGTTTCCAGTCATCTATCACGTTCTGACAATCATCTCTCCCTGCTTTCAATCCAGAAAGATCATACATCACTGCAATAGCCCTGTCATATTTCTGGGATGCCTTAAAAGCGTTGATCAAAATTTTGTCCTGACTTTTACTCTTTTTAGTATTTCTTGTCTCACCATAAAAACGCTGCATAAACACACCGTCTATTCCATATTCTTTCATCCATTTAAAATGTAAATCAGTCGTGCTTTCATCAACAGAACTGAAAACCCTGGCTTTTGTGCCATCAGAGTATAAAAAGTCCGTTTCATAGGTTTTTTCATATTCCCTAACATCCGGCCATACATCAATGGTTACATGATCAGGATCAAATTTTCCACTTCTTCCAAAGTGACCCCACCCACTTTTCATTTCATCACCTTCGGCTCTGAACCATCCCTGGTAACCACACATAACAAGTCCCTTATAGGAAGGATACATCAGTTTATTACTTTCCAGATCTGGAGTATCACATGCAAATGTGAAACCCAACAAAATAATTAAAAATATTTTCATCATAATTTTAATCTCCTTGAAATTTAAAATTCATTCATTTTTCTTTAATAATATTGGATTGTATTTCATAATTCAAATCTCCACCCTTAATCCGGTGAACTTTATTCAGACCCTTCGGACGTTTGAATTCCGGAACCTGTTTTTCATATTCATCAAACATTTTTTTTAATCTTTGTACAACTTTAGGAAACTTATCTGCTACATCATGTTGTTCTTCAGGATCATTCTTCAAATTGAATAACATCATTTCTTTAGGATCATCTCCTGTGCAAATTCCCGGATGTTGTGACGGATTGGACTGCTCATAGGGAGCGATAATTGTTACACCATCCGGTCCTCTTGGATCTGACCATGTATCAGAATTGTAATTTTTACCGGCAAGCGATCTAGGCGGACGTACATGGAGTTTCCACTTATCGCTTCGAATAAACTGAAGTTCTAAACCCTGCATGCCGAGAATAGATTCGTGTGGAGATGATTTTTCTTTCCCTGTTAGTAGTGACCAAATATTTTTACCGTCAATAATTCGATCAGAGGGAGAATTCACTCCGGCAAGGTGTAGAAGAGTTGGAAAAATATCAATAGAACTCAACAAAGCATCATTACTTTTTCCAATAGGAATTTTACCCGGATACCTTGCAATAAATGGAACCCTGAGTCCTCCTTCCCAGGTACGGGCTTTCATACCACGCAATCCGCCGGTATTTCCACCAAACCAGGGACCATTATCCGATAGGAACAATACCAGAGTTTTATCATCAATATTAAGTTCTTTCAATTTTTTTATTATTTGTCCAACACTCCAATCCAACTCCCGTATCACATCATGATAGAGGTCATTCGGAGTTTCCGGAGTATAAAATTCTTCTGATGCTGCCAAAGGTTTATGCGGCATAGCATGGGCAAGATATAAAAAGAATGGCTGGTTTTTTTTACAATTTCGTTCAATAAAATCCAAGGAACGATTTGTATATTTTTTCGTAAGATTACTTTGAATAACCGGATATTCCACCACCTCCTCATTCTCAACAATTTGTACCGGTCGCATATCATTAGAATACAGAATGCCAAAATATTCATCGAATCCCTGTTTACGTGGTAAAAATTCAGTTGTATGACCAAGATGCCATTTTCCAATACAACTACTGGCATATCCTTCAGGTTTTAACATTTCCGGGAGAGTTACTTCTTCAGGATTCAATCCAAAATTAAGCGCCTGGTCAGGAGTAGGATTTAGCATCATTCCATGTCGAAAAGGATATCGTCCGGTTAATAATGTTGCCCTGGAAGGAGCGCAATAAGGTGTTGGTACATAAAAATCAGTAAACTTCATTCCTTCTTCTGCAAGCCGGGCAATATTTGGAGTCTTATAGGGCAAATTTTCTGATCCAAACCCCTCTACATCTCCATATCCAAGATCATCTGCAAAAATGATAACCATATTTGGTTTTGACCGATCAATTGTGCTTAATGTCTTTCCGGAAAGACTTCCTCCGGTCAGGATCATTGCCAGACTTCCAAGGCCTCCGGCTACTAAAAACTCGCGTCTGTTCAATTTACACTCCAATTAAATTTAATAGGGTTAACAGGATTTAACGGATTATTTTAACCTACTTATCCATTTTTATTAATGTTTTGATAAATTTTTAAAAAATCTAAAGACTATCGTTATGAGTTTGCGAAATAAAGAATAATCTTGTTAACAATTGTGGGAGATTCTTTCAGTCAAAAACCTGATTGTAAACATTCATACCTCATTCAGACTGTGTCCGGCTACCGATTGAATGACACAAAATTTATTTTTTCATGAAACTATCATATTTTCATTCATTCATAAAAGTTTTGATTAGGACTATCGCCCATAAAAAATTTCAGACTTCCGCCATTCATAATATCCTTATGGCTGATATATATTTTCTTATGTTCATGACCATTTAATTCTACTTTTTGGATATATATATTATCCGGACTATTGTTCTCTGCAAGTACTGTAAAAGTTTTTCCACCAGGTAACCGAATATCCGCCCTGTCAAATATTGGACTGCCCAATACATATTCCTGTGAGGCCGGAAATACAGGATAAAAACCCAGAGAAGAAAAAATATACCAGGCAGACATCTGACCACAATCTTCATTGCCAATTATTCCATCGGGATTATCTTTATAAAAATCACTCATTATTTGGCGGACTTTTTCTGCCGTTTTCCATTGTTGCCCGACAGATGCATACAAATAAACAATATGATGACTCGGTTCATTACCATGTGCATACTGACCAATAAGTCCGGTAAGATCACTTATTACTTCCTTGCCAGCTTCAGTTTCCAATACGAAAAAACTATCCAGACGGGCGATAAACGTATCTTTTCCTCCCAGTAAATCTACTAACCCTGCTACATCCTGGGGAACCAACCATAAATATTGCCAGGCATTTCCCTCAGCATATTCTCTTGCAAACGGACGCTTTGAGGCAGTAGGATCAAAAATTTCATTCCATTGCCCATCTTTTTTTATTCCACGAAAAAACCCAACAGATTCATCATAATATAACTGATAGTTTTTACCTCGTTTGCGAAAATATTCAAAATCTTCATCTTTGCCCATAGACTTTGCCATTAAAGCAGTGCTACCATCAGAAATGGATAATTCCATTGTCTGTGCTACTGTACGACCTGTTTTTTCTCCAAAGGGAATTGGCTTAAATTCTTTTAAATAGTCAAGTCCTTCTATATCTAACATTGAAGTCTTTTTTATTGCCTCATATGCACGTTCTGCATCAAAACCACGATAGCCTTTCAGATAGGCTTCAGATATAACCTGTAAACCACTGATTCCAACCATAGTTTTAGTCTCATAGCCATTCAAATGCCAGATTGGTAAGTAGCCCTGATGGTCATATATTGCTAACATGGTATTCACAAAATCATCAATTCTTTCAGGTTGTAAAATTGTAAAAAGCGGATGAGCTGCACGGTAGGTATCCCAGAGTGAAAGAACTGTGTAGTTTGTAAAATCTGCATTTCTGTAAATCTTATTATCAGTTCCCTGGTAATCTCCATTATGATCATTGAACAGTGACGGGTGCATAAAAGCGTGGTATAATGAAGTGTAAAATATTTTCTTATCAGATTCATTTTTTGTTTCAATACTAATTTTTGACAACTCATCATTCCATTTATTTCTGGCAGAAGTTGCGACCATATCAAAATCCCAGCCTGGAATTTCAGCATTGATATTGGCAAGTGCATTTTCTTCACTTACAGGCGAAATGCCGACTTTCAACTCAATCTTCCCAGGATTTTTGTTAAAACTGATCAAACCTTTCAGAATTTTACTTTCCGGATTATCTTCATCAAGCAAGATTGTATTATCATAAAGTTTAAGATTGGTAATCGGTACAGAGCTGCGAATTGCAAAAAATACCTGTTGTTCTTTGGCCCAGCCTCTTGAAAAGCGATGTCCCAACAAAGTATGTTCATCGATCTGGGTTATTGAACTTTTTGTTGTTTTGTCATTTATCCCTTCTTTTAAATCAATAATTATGTGAGATTTTTCATTTTCAGGGAAATAGTATTTATGAAATCCCACACGCTCTGTAGCAGTCAGTTCTACTTTTACCCCATTATCCATTTTTACTGAGTAATAGCCAGGTTTTATCTTTTCATTATCATGACTAAAAGTTGACAAATATCCATTATGTGGATATTCCTGAGTTCCCTTATTCAGCCTTACCTCACCGGTAAATGGCATGATCAGAATATCAGCCAGATCTCCGATTCCGGTTCCACTTAAATGAAGTTGTGAAAATCCAATTATCAAACTATCGGAATAATGATAACCGGAACACCAATCCCAACCTTTATAAATGTTATTTGGACCTATTTGTACTGCACCAAAAGGTACATTGGCACCTACAAAAACATGTCCATGACCTCCTGAACCAATTAATGGGTCTACATAGTCTACCGGTTGTTTTTCCATTCTTGATTTATCTGAATTAATACAGGCAAGCATAAAAAACATTAAAAAAATCAATTCAAAATTAAAATATTTATTCAAAATTTCTCCTTTTTACTCTTAATACACTTTAAAAAAATCTGTAATTATCTCTGATAATATCATTTATCCGATATTGTTAAAAGTATTGTTAACCATTTTTTTAACAAGGATACGGGCTGGGCAAATAATGAAAGGCTAATAACTAATTGTAGATCAATTAACGATAGTAAATATTTCATGAACAGTTATCTTCTCAAATTTTGTCAGTTAATAAATATAATTGTTAATATACAAATATAGATAATTTCAATTGATAATATACAATAAATAGGGCGCAAAGAAAACAATAAGTTTAGGATTAATACTGTTAAATATCTCATATTTCCATAAAATTTCAGCAATAATTTATATTTTAATTGGTTCTATATGAATTACAATGGGTAATGAAAATTGATATTTTTTATAGAAAA
>JAOZSR010000006.1 GCA_029939575.1 Fidelibacterota bacterium | reverse complement strand
CCTTTAATTATATGAAAAATTTCGTTTGCTAATTTTTCCAAGGATTTTTTTTCACTTAACAAATGGATATCCGGATCATTGGGAATTTCATACTCCTTATCAATACCGGCAAAAAATTTAATTTTACCATTTATTGCTTTTTCATAAATTCCATCAGAATCTTGTTTTTTACACCATTCAAGGGAAGCATCAACATAAACTAAGGAAAACCGATTTTCACCTATAATTTCTCTTACCTGTTTTCTAACATCTTCTTCAGGAGAAATAAAATTACATAGTACTATAATTCCCTGATCATTTAAAATTTTCGCGGTTTCCGCTACCCGTCTAAGGTGTTCACTTCTGTCTGACTTATTAAATCCCAATTCCCGACTTAATCCGGATCTCACTGATGATCCATCCAGGACAACAACTGTTGCTCCATTATCAAATAATATTTTTTCAAGAAAATAAAGAATTTCAGTTTTCCCTGATCCATGAAGCCCTGTCAACCAAATTGTAGTTGCATTTTGGTTTAATTTTGATATTCTATCTTCATTTGTTATCAAACTTTTACTAATATGGCGCTTTGTTTTGTCTGAAATTTTTACAGGCATATTTTCTGAAGATACCCTGTCAATAATCATACCTACAGCAGAAGTATTATTTGTTATGGCATCAATAATTATAAAACTACCTGTGTTGCGGTTTTTTTCATAAGCGTCAAAAAATATTGGTCTGGCAGTTGTTAAAACAACCCTGCCAATCTCATTTAACTTAAATTTATCTCCATCATGTTTATGAAGGTTGTTCACATCAATTTTATATCTTATTTTATCAAACCTGACCCTTGTTACCTGGGAAGTATGTTTAAGGAAAAATTGTCCATCGGGATTCATGATTTTTTCATCCATCCAGACCAACATTGCCTCAAAATGTTGTTCGATTTTTGGAACATTATTTGGATGAACAAGCATGTCACCACGACTTACATCAATTTCATCTTCCATGGTCAAAGTAACCGATTGAGGAGGAAAAGCATAATCTAATTCACCGTTAAAAGTAGATATGGAAGCAATTTTACTTTTTTTCTTAGATGGAATCACCATTATTTCATCACCTTTTCTGACGACTCCGGAAGCAATTTGGCCGGAAAACCCACGAAAAGTATGAGATGGACGAAGTACACTTTGTACCGGATATCTAAAATCAATAAAATTTCGATCTGATGATATGTGAATTGTTTCCAACATATCTAACAGAGATTTCCCTTTATACCATTTCATGTTTTGACTTTTATTAACAATATTATCACCTTTAAGTGCTGAAATTGGAAAAAAGTGGATATCAGGTAATTTTAAACGGGTTACAAATTGCTTATATTCCTCGCAAATCTCTTCAAATCGCTCCTCTTTATAATCAACAAGATCCATCTTATTTACTGCTAAAAAAATATGTTTAATGCCTAACAGTGATACAAGGAATGTATGGCGTTTTGTCTGGGTAATTATTCCATTTTTCGCATCAATTAAAAGAATAGCCAGATTCGCAGTAGAACCTCCTGTTACCATATTTCGAGTATATTGTTCATGACCCGGAGTATCTGCAATAATAAATTTTCGTTTATTAGTCGAAAAATACCTATAAGCAACATCTATTGTGATGCCTTGTTCTCGTTCAGCTTTTAAACCATCCAGCAAAAGAGCATAATCAATTTCACCTCCGGCATGCCCTACTTTTTTACTATCCCTTTCAAGAGTAATTAAATGATCTTCATATAATTTTTTACTGTCAAATAATAATCTTCCAATCATTGTTGATTTGCCATCATCAACAGAACCAGCAGTCAGCAAACGTAATAAATCTTTTTTTTCATCCTGGTCCAAAAATTGTTTTATATCCATTTCTACCTTTATAATATTCTTTAATCACTTATTAACGATCATGTAATTCAACGAGAACTTTAAACTAAAAATATCCTTCTCTTTTTTTCTGTTCCATTGATCCTTCTGAATCAAAATCAATAACTCTGGTGGTTCTTTCACTTTTTGTAATGGTCATCATTTCTTCAACAATTTTTTCAATTGTGTCTGCTTCTGATTCTATTGCCCCGGTTAATGGATAACATCCAAGTGTACGAAAACGAACTGTTTTTCTAACTTGTTTTTTTCGGTATTCCTCCGGCAGTCTGTCATCATCAACAAGAATAATATTCCCATCAATTTCAACAACCGATCTCTCTTTTGCATAATATAAAGGAACAATAGGAATATTTTCAAGGCGAATATACTGCCAAATATCCAGTTCTGTCCAATTTGACAAAGGAAATACCCGAATACTTTCACCTTTATGAACCCGACTATTATAAAGTGACCATAATTCAGGTCTTTGATTTTTTGGATCCCATTGGTGAAATTTATTTCTAAATGAATATATTCTCTCTTTTGCCCTGGATTTTTCCTCATCTCTTCTGGCACCACCAAATGCAGCATCAAAACCATATTTTTCCAAGCCGGCAAGTAAAGCCTGGGTTTTCATTGTATCAGTATGAACTTTACTACCATGGGTAAAAGGCCCGATACCATTTTCAAAACCCTCTTTATTATAATGAACAATTAAATCAAGATTATTTTTTTTACAAAACTCCTCTCTAAATTCAATCATCTGTTTAAATTTCCACTTAGAATCAATATGCATCAGCGGAAATGGTACTTTACCTGGGAAAAAGGCTTTTTGCGCCAGGCGAACCATTACTGAAGAGTCTTTTCCAATAGAATAAAGCATAACCGGATTTTCAAATTCTGCCGCTACTTCTCTGATAATATGAATACTTTCCGCTTCCAGTTCCCTTAAATGTGTTAAAGTAAATTTTTCATGCATTTTATATTAATTCCTTTTTAATTGTTTCAACAATATAGGTAAATCTATTTTAACATTTCTTCCAAATACTCCAAGTTTTACCTTGGGTTTTGTATCGCCATGAAAATCACTACCTCCAAAAACCATCATGTCCAACTCTGTAGCGAGGTTAAAAAACATCTGATTCTCTACATCAGTCTGATGGCTTGAATAAGCCTCAATACCTAAAACACCCTTGTTTTTCATTTCCTGAAAAAACTCTCTGTATTCTGCTTCATCCTTTAAACCCAATTGAACAGGGTGAGCTAATACAGGCACTCCTTTAGCATTCAATATCATTTTAATAGCTTTATCCTGGGATAATCTTTTTTTATCCAAATAACATGGCGCTCCTTTAGCCAGATATTTTTCAAAAGCTTCTTTAATATCTTTGACATATCCTTTCTCAATCAGAATTCTTGCAAAATGCGGTCTGCCAATCTGATCAGAGCCGGCTACAGATTTTACTTCATCCAAATTGATATCAATCCCAAGTTTATTCATTTTTTTTATTATTTCGGGATTTCTATTTCGACGAGCTTCTTGTACAAATACCAGCCCATTAAGAAGTTCTTTATTATTTATATCAATATTATAACCACACATATGCATTGTGCCTGGAGAATAATCAATACTTATTTCAACTCCTGGAATTACTTTGATACCAAGTTCTTTTCCTCTTTTACTGGCATCAGAAATTCCACCAATATTATCGTGATCTGTAATGGCTATTGTTTTGATACCTTCATTAAAGGCCTTTTCAACTAATTGTCTCGGCCTTAATGAACCGTCTGAAACTGTTGTGTGAGAATGAAAATCAAAAGTTTGTTGCATATTAATCAGACCCAATATTGATTTATTTTTTCTATAACATAGTTTTGCATTTCTTCGGTAAGTTCAGGATAAATTGGCAAAGCAATAGTATGATTAGCTGCAAATTCACTATTAGGGAAATCCCCTTCTTTATATCCCAAATCTTTAAAGCACTCCTGTAAATGAAAAGGTACCGGGTAATATACTTCATTGCCAATTCCGCATTTCTGTAAAAAAGTTCTGAATTCATCTCTTTTTTCCGGAACAGAAATTACATATTGATTGTAAATATGAGATTCACGATTATATGCAATCTGGGGTTTAATAATTCCGTCAACATTTAAAAAATTATCATAATACTCTGCATTTTTTTGCCGTGCTTTATGCCATTTTTCAAGATATTTCAATTTAACAGATAATACTGCAGCCTGGATAGCATCCAATCTAAAATTTCCACCAATGAGAGAGTGATAATATTTTGGAGAAGAGCCATGATTTCTCATCTTCTTTAATTTTTCCCCGATTTGCTTATCATTAGTAACTACCATACCTCCATCACCTATACATCCCAGATTTTTACTTGGAAAAAAAGAAAAACAGCCTATTGTTCCCATAGAACCAGCTTTCTTAATACCTGAATTTGATGGATATTTTGCACCAATAGCCTGAGCCGCATCTTCAATAACCGGAATATTATATTTATTTGCAATTTGTAAAATATCATCCATAGCAGCGCATTGTCCATAAAGATGAACCGGGATAATGGCTTTTACTTTTGAAATTTTATCATTATTATCCTGGAACCATTGTTTCAGCTTTTCCGGTGAAATATTATAAGTTGCAGGATCAATATCAATAAAAATCGGGACAGCCCCAATTCTGGAAACTACACCGGCAGTTGCAAAAAATGAGTATGGAGTAGTCAAAACCAAATCGCCCTGCTTAACATCCAAAGTCATTAAAGAAATTAGCAAAGCATCAGTTCCTGATGACACCCCAATTCCGTACTTCACCCCAGTATATTCCGCAATTTCTTTCTCCAAATTTTCGACTTTTGGACCCATAATATATCTTGTAGAATCTATCACATCTTTAACCGCATTTTGTAATTCATCCCTAATACTCGCTAATTGTGCATTTAAATCAAGTAGAGGTACCTGCATTTTTTCTCCTTTTTTAAACCGGATTACCCTGGTTTATAGGACTGTTTTTAAATAATTCATTTTTGCTCATTACATCTAATCCAAAGAAAAGAACGAACTTTCCTGCGATAATCCTGCCTGTTTTCCAAATTTTTAAAACTTTTAACAATCCAATTCATATTTTTATAAATTTATTTATTTTTCCTTCGTTGTTGATATTTTTTAGATTTTTGGTTATCATCATTATATTGATATGCAGAATTATAATAGTAATAGTAAGATCCATATCCTGATGAAATGTTTACACCGTTTAATATTCCGCCGGCCAGAGGACATTTTACCTGAGACAATATATCAAGAGCCCGGCCTAAAACCCGTTTATCAGTTGAACCGGCTTTTACAACTAGAAAGATGGCATCGGTAAACTTGGAAATAATAGAAGCGTCTGTTACTGCAACAACCGGTGGAGAATCCACTAATACAATATCATACTCCTCTTTCATTCTAATAACATATTCCTGCAATTTTCTTGATGCCAAAATCTCTGATGGATTAGGAGGAATTTGGCCGGCTGTAACCACAAAAAGATTTTCAACCTCTGTTTTCCTGATAATTTTTTCATCCTTAAGATCCATCATTAGGCCATCTGTAAGACCGGGACTCTTGGGAATATCAAAAACTTTGTGTTGAACCGGCTTCCTAAGATCACCATCAATCAACAAAACTTTCTTCCCTAATTTGGCAAAAGCAATTCCAATATTTACAGTAGTTGTCGATTTACCATCACCGGGTCCTGCGCTGGTAATTACCAGGGATTTTATAGGATTGTCAGGATTAATAAATTGAATATTTGTCCTCAATGTTCTGTAGGCTTCAGCAACAGAAGATTTTGGATCATAATGAGTTATCATTCTATCTTTAAGGAAATCTTCTTCCCTTTTGCTCTTTTTAAGATGTTTTACTTTCTCAAGTGCGTTTTTTTCATCAATTTTTGGAATTATAGAGATTGTTTCCAATCCAATCTCCTGCATATGTTCCGTTGTATAAATTGAATTATCAAAATATTCCCGTAGAAATGTGATTCCAACTCCAAGCCCTACCCCGAGAAACATTCCTAATAACAGATATAATTTCTTTTTAGGTTTAACTGGCCATTCCGGTGGAACTGCAGGGTCAATGATTCGGATTGAACTTATTTTACTTGCTTCAGTAATTCTGGATTCCTGATGTTTGGTTTTTAACAAAATATAATATTTTTCTTTTACCTGCCGTTCTCTTTCCAGACGAATATAATCAAGATTTTTTTTCGGCAAACTATTAAGTTTAATATTATATTGATCAACAAGCCTTTTATACTCTTTTGTTTTAGTTTCGAGCCCAATAATATTAATTTTGTTAAATAGGACATTTCTCATCAGTTCTAAAGAAATTTGCGATTGTTCTTCAGGAGAAAGTCCTAAACTAGTAAGGTTTTTAGATTCTTCAAAAAGTTTGTTTTTTAGTTCTCTAATCCTTGTATTCATTTCAGAAATTGCTTCATGTTCTGGTCCAATTCCCTGGGTAGTCATGACTTTGATTTTTTCCGCTTCAAATTCTGCAATGGCCGTCCTTAATTGTGAAATATAAGGATTTGAAGTATTCATGGCTTCCTTAACAACCCATTTTTCCCTGGCATTTAATTCTTTTTCCTGATTTTCTAACTTTTGTTTTAAGACTTCAAGATCAGCCATAGCTGAATAATAAGTAGCTTCAAAAGTTGACAATTGTTCTATAAGGGTTTTAGCAGTTTCCTGAAGACTATAGACTCCTTTCTCTTTCTGATAATTCTGGAGATTTTCTTCTGCCTTCATCAAATCTTTTTGAATAGTGTTAATTTGCTCTTCTATAAAACTCTTAATCTCAACAACCTCTGCCAAGTTAAAATCAGTATCCATTTTATAATATTCTCTGACAATTGTGTTGGCTATAAAGGCTGCTTCCTTTGGATCTATAGAAGATACTTTTACCTTGATCGCCTCTGTATTTCTAATCGATTCAATCTCCATTGACCCCTTTAAGGCCCGAACTAAATTTCTATTCAGTGTGTCCTGAATAACAATATCAGATTCTGTTTCTTTTGTTAAAAGATTTTTCAAAAAATCTTTTAACAAACCGGGAATAGTTGAAAAATTAACACCTTTTTTTGCATATTTTTTATTTCCTAAAAAAAATAATGAATCAGATATTGAGCAATTTTTCAAATAATCAATAACATTGCGGGCTAAATATTCACTTTTTAAAATTTCAATTTCATTATTAATTTTAAAATAATTACTACTCATAAAAGGATCCTGGAATAACATTCCAGCCTGACCCTGACGCGGTGAAACCATAATCAATGTACTGGCCTCATAAACAGGAGACATCGTAAAAGCAACATAACCAGAAATCAACACAGAAATGAAAAAAGAGATAAAAATTATCCATTTGCCTCTAAAAAGAATGCGCAAGTAATCATGGAGAGAAATTTCTTCTTCCTGAAAATCATATTGATGCTGAGTACTTAGATTGCTCATTGTTATCCAAAGTTCATAATTTGACTATTCTTTATATATTTATTACAAATATTACTATAAAAAAGAGTCTTATTTATTCTTTTTAAATAAAGTTTTAAATGGGTGACTTTGTATAAAACCATAAAATTTTTGGCTAATTTCTTCTAATTTTAATTTATTTTCATCATCTTTTTTCAGATTAATTATATATTCTTTAATAAATACTAATCCAAGAGCAAAGCCTCCACCGAGGAATATTGATAATAATAAAATTAATTTTCTTTTTGGTCCGGTCTTTTCCAAAGGTGGAACAGGTTGATCCAAAACAGTTAGTACAGGGTCTGTTCTCTGTAATTCAATCTCTGCCTGGGTTAATTGTGATTGCAACTCCTGGTATAATTGAGATTTAAAAGCCACGTTACGTTTTAAACGATCAATTTCCACCTGAAGCCTGGCTTCCTGGGGACTTCTGTTACTATCCAAGAATTTTGCCAGAACTTCTTCTTCATGAATTAACTGAACTTCTGTTTCATCAAATCTATCTTTAATAAACTGAACATTTTCACGGGCTTTTTTGGTATATATTTCTCTAACTCTCTCTGTTGAATGTAAAATGAAGCTTTTAATAATACTTGCAGATAAAAAAGCATCCTGGGTAACAACAGAAATAGACATAATTCCTGATGTTTGATCAATATTAACAGACACCATATCTCGGACACTTTCTATTGCATTTTCTTCATCTTCGGTCAATATTCTTAAATTATTGGTTCTTATATCGGGAACCAATATTTCCGGACTTTTCTTAAATAAACTAATTATAGTCCCCGGTAAACCAATTGTATATTTTTTGATAAACCCGGTAATTGATTTAACAAGTCCAGGTTTTAAATTATAATAATCTATTAAACTCATAACCGAATCAATATCTCTGAAAAAATATTTTTCATAGGAAACAGTCAGGCACACTTCACGGCTTTTAAGAATATCGGGAAAGGTTTCAGGATTTAATCCTGTAGAACCACCTCCAAGATTTAGACCAAACCCTCTTAAAGCCGCCAATGAGGCTGATGTTCCACCCTCACTTGGTATTTCTCTTATTACCTGAGCTGAAGCAGTATAGGTTTTACTTCCTGTTAGGGCAATAAATAATCCAACCAAAGTAAAAATTACAGTAATACTTATTATTAATTTCAAATTTGATACAATTACAACAAGATAATCCAATAATGAAATTTCTTCTTCCTGCTCCCAGGCATCTATATTAATTTTATTTATATCCTGATCCATATATCTTCTCTTAATTTATTATTTATTAATCTAAAGTCTATTTGCGAGTACAATTATTGTTAAAGCACTCGACAGTAAGGCCATTGACTCCACAACTACCTGTTTAATATCAACATCTTCTTTTTGTTTTTCCTGAGGTTTCTTAGTAACTACAATGTTAGTACCATCCTCAACTTTAGGATTAGAGATATATTTACCAAATATTTTTTTCATCCTTATTGTTTCACCTGAAGGAAATGTTACTAGAATTCTTTCTGTTTCCTCTCCCAGCCCACCGGCAAAATCAATATAATCAAATACCCGTTTTCCTTTTTGATATTTCATAAATCCTTCAAGAGAAACATTCCCTGAAACAGCTACAACATTTGGCTTGGGTGGAATAAAAACGCGGTCACCTGGCAACAGAACCAGATCATCTTTTTTCCCACTATGTAACACGTCTTCCAATTTTGTGACTAACCGCTGTCCATTACGATAAAAACGTCCTCCCTCCGGATAAGCACGATCAGTTAATCCGCCGGCTCGTTTTAGAACTTCCGATAATTTTTCACCTTCATATAACAAAGTATATTCCCCGGGAAACATTACTTCACCCTCTAAGGTTATTAATTCATCCTCAATATATAAAGGATGAACCCTGACAAAAACTATATCCCTGTGTTTTAATTTAAACTCATGTGCTTCCTTTAAAAGATTTAAAGAATCATCCAGACCAAAATCAACACTTTCAACATTATCTAATTGGGTAAAATCAACTGATAGTTTTTCAAATTGCTCTGCTGAATTAATCCTTGAACTTTGAACAAGGCGACTGATTTCAATACTGTTAATATAGGCATTCTTATTGAAGCCACCTGCTTCAATTAATAAATCAACCAAATTCATATTTTCTTTAAAAGTAAACTGACCGGGATTTTTTACTGCTCCTTTAATTGTTACATATTTATTTCTGAATTTTTCAACATCTATTGGATAAATTTTAACAACATCATCTGGTAGGATGTATTTTTGTGCTTGTACATTTCCACTTAAAGCATCTGACAGATTAAAAGGAATAATTATTTCGTCTATTCCACTATTAATTTTTCTAATAATATCTGCACGCTCAAGATAAACATTTTTCAAATATTCCTGATCCATTAGACCTTCGGCAGAAAACAAAAGATCTTTAAGTCTCATATTGCTACGCCAGGGACGCGGCCCAGGATTTTTAATTTTACCGGTAATAGTCACTATCCTGGAATCTACCTGTTCGATATTTTTAGGATAGACTATAATTTCATCATCAGCTTGCAACAATTCGCCGGCTAATCCTTTTTTTTGTAAAGCTTTTTCCAAATCAAACTGGATAATACGCCTGGTTAAACCATTTTCATCTTTTCTAACCAGGTCTGCACGTTCAAGATAGACAGTTTTTAGATATTCGTCATCTTGTAAACCACCTCCATGAAATAACAGGTCATAAACTGTCATACTATCTACCAAGGCAACAGTACCGGGAATTCGAACTCTTCCTGATATTTTGACCATATTTTCAAATTTCAGATCAAGAACAGAAAAGATTTTTAGACTATCTTCAGGCTGTAATAATAGGTTTTGATCTTTTTGATTATTAAAAACTTCATCAAGATCCAGCGAGACCATTTTTTGTGTACCATCAAGATTCAATCTGTATAATTCTGCTTTATGCAAATAAGCATCACCAGTTAATCCATCTGCTTGTTTGATAAGATCTTTTACATATTTGATAGAATCATTTAACTCATAGGTACCAGGTTGATATACTGCACCTGAAATTTTTACAATATTTTCCAAAATATCAAGAATGGAAAAAATATTCAATCGATCACCATCAGAAAGTTTAATTTTTTTCTTTCCCGATAATACTTTATCAAGTTCCTCATCAATAATTTCCCGGGCAATTGACGGATCAGATCTTTCTGCGAATGGAATAATTCGTTCTAATTGAAATCTCTTTATATAAGCTTCTGGTTTTAAATCTCCGGCAAAATAGAGTAAATCATGCAAATCTTCATTTTTTTTCAACTCAAATATTGCAGGACGATTCACTTGTCCTGAAATTGATACAGTTTTACCTCGTAATGGTATAAAAATATGATCATTATTTTGTAATCTTATGTTTGAATCTTCATAGCCTTTTAATAAATAATTATAAAAATCTACTGTTGCGATAACATTCCCTTTTCTGATCAACTGGACATTTCTTAAAGAACCTCTTGTTAAAGGTCCACCAACGCTATAAAGCACATTAAATATTGTTGAATAACTACTTACGCTATAGCCACCAGGACGAGCAACTTCACCTAACACAAAAACCCGAATCGGTCTAATTCGGGTAATAGAAAGGTCCATAGAAATAGTAGGAGGAGAAGATACTAATCCGTTATATCTTCTTGACAACCAGGTTTTCATTTCTTCTCTACATCTTTCCAGACTTTTATTTGCAATTGTTAACTGACCAACATTTGGTATATATATTCGACCCTCTTTATCAACTTTAAGGTTATATTGAAATTCAGCACTTCCCCAAACAATAAGTCGCAATTCATCTCCAGGCCCAATTAAATATCCATCATCTACAGGTCCTGTCTCAGTAGGTTGAAATGCATCGGGAATATTTTGAAAAGTGCTATAACCAAAATATGATAAACCTGCTAAGGTAGTCGATTCTGTTTCTTCTGTTTCATCAACCTTCTCAAGGTTTTCTTCTGTAACTTCCTGATCTTCACCATCCTTTATTTCAATATCACCCTTATCTACCGACACTTCTGTTTCAGGAATGATATCCTGAACTTGATCGGTTGATTGTACTTCAGATGTCTGATCAAATGAAGTCTGTTGCTTTTCAGTACTTAGAAGCATTTCCTGGATTTTAGATTCCGGTATTCCCATTTGTCTTGCTTTTTGTGCAGCTTGTTGTGGGTTAGATAAATCAACACCCATTTTTTTCGCTTCGCTTTTTGCCTGGTCAACAGTCATTCCGTGGGCTTTAACTTCCTGCTGTACTTTTTGTGGTACATCTCCACCTTCTTGTGCAGATATTGTACTAAAAAGAAATAAAACCAAAAGGCTAAATAGAATATTCTTTCCAAACATTTTCATTAAAATTTTCCTTCTTAAAATCAAGTTTCTAAATTTTCATTATATTCTTTTAAACCATCAGTATCTTTTATGCTAATATGATATTTTAAAAAATATATCAGCCCAATCAATGTTAATGATAAAAAACCGACACCATGCATAATCACAGCAATAGCCTGTGATTTTGTATGGCCTATTCCAATTAATTCCAATACTTTTATTGCTCCATAATGATAAGTTCCCACATATCCGGGAGCAGATGGTATAGCTATTACAGCAGATGTGATAAAAAATATTAATAATGTATTTTTAATAGTAAAAAAAACATTCAGAGCCACACCAATTATCCAAACATTAAAAATACAAAGAACCCAGATTATTATAGAAAGCACAATAATCCGGATTGGATGGGAAGTCTTTTGTAAAGATTTTATTCCTTTATAAAAATTTCTAAAAATCTCCAGAATTCTAACTATAATTCTATTTGTTTTCATCTTTTTTAAAAATCTCTTTACTGTTCCTTCTTTCCGAAACAAAATATATACTAAAAAAACAAAAAGACCAAATACTATTAAGAACAGCCAAACAGCCATTTTCAATTCTTTTGGCAGGGTTGGAAAAAAAAGAAGTGAAATTACCAACAAAACAAATACTGTCAATGTATCAATTACTCTCTCGACAACAATCGTTCCAAACACAGTAGAACCTGGAACCTTAGTGATTTTACTTAAGGAAAAGGCTCTCAAGAATTCTCCAAACCTCATTGGAAATACATTATTTCCAAAATATCCAATCATCTGGGTGGCAAACAGTTGCTTTACCGGCTCTTCTTTAATTGGTTGCAAAATATACTTCCATCGAATGGCTCTTAATACTACTGTAAAAACTAAAATTACCATTGATAAAAAAAATAAAGTTAAATTTGTCATAAGTAAGGAATCAATAAATTCCTGTCCATCGAATTTCCTAAATCCAAGGTATAATCCGAGAATACTTAATAAAACACTAAGTAGAGTTTTAAAATTAAAAAACCGACTACTTTTTTCTCTCTTTTTTCCTATCATGGTCTGAGATCAATCAATTTATCTTTATTAATTTCTTTTATCTTGAATAATACAGAATCATTTTTACTAATTTGAATATTTTGATTAAAAATAATGTCTGTACTATTGTCCTGAAAATCTATATAACTCGCTTCTAAAACTTCACTTTTTTGAGTATTTACATTTAATTCTATTGATTTAAAAAAACTGTAATTATCTGTACTTTTTAATAATATCCGGGCAATCGAATCACATTTGTGCTCCACATTAATTACTGAAAAATCAGTCCAATTTCCATGGAAAATATCATATATTAATTTTAAACTGGAACTAGGATCAAATTCTTCTACAATCACCTCGTCCCGTAATTTTTCATAACTCCAGAGCCATTCTCCATCATACAAAATTTCCTGATTAGAAAAATTCATCAGGAAACAATTTTTAGAATGAAGATAAAATTCCCCAGAATATTCCAACTTATTTTCCTCCCCAACAAGTTGCTGCTCAATATCAAAACTTATCTGGAATGGTGTTTTTAATAAATAATTATCTGTTAATTGCTGAAGTAAAGAATCTCCAACTCCATTTTTTGAAAACACCGGGAAAGCGGTTAATATAAAGAAAATTAATATGTTAATGCAAACTTTCATCAATAATACAATCCTATCAAACAACCTCGAATTATAACAATAAATATTTATTTACAAGGTGATTATACTCACATCATTTAAAATGAAAATACTTAATAATTAATCTATATCTTCAAGATAATTTTCATCAACCAAAACTTCACGCGCTTTACTGCCGGTAAATGGCCCGACAATCCCACCATGCTCTAACTGATCAATTATTCTGGCTGCCCTGGAGTATCCAACCTTTAACCGCCTTTGAACCAAAGAAATTGAACCCTGCTGATGAATTACAACAAGTTTTAGAGCATCATAATAAAGCTCATCACGATCATCGTCGCTCACTTCTCCAAATTCATCAACCAGATCCTCTTGTACAGATGGTAGTGCAATTTCATCAGGCTTGGCCTGGCTGGAAATATGCCCCAGAATCCTCTCAATTTCATCAAGCGAGATAAATGCTCCATGCAATCTTTGCGGTTCCGGATGTTGTGGAGTTGTGATTAACATATCTCCTCTCCCGAGCAATTTTTCTGCGCCATTGAAATCCAAAATAGTTCGTGAATCAATTTTTGATGCTACCTGAAATGCAATTCTTGCCGGAAAATTCGCCTTAATCACACCTGTAATAACATTGACTGAAGGTCTTTGAGTTGCAATTACCAAATGAATCCCAACAGCACGCGCCATTTGAGCTAATCGGGTAATTGGTTCTTCAACCTCTTTGGCTGAAGTGAGCATCAAGTCTGCTAATTCGTCAATAACTACAACAATATATGGTAAATGCTCCTGATCCAGAACCCCATCAACAATTTTGGTATTATATTCTGTCAAATTTCTCACTGTTGCACCAGCAAGAATATCATAACGTCGCTCCATTTCAAGTTCTATCGATTTCAGGGCAACTATAGCATTATCAGGCTTGGTCACTACATATTCATCTAGGTCTTCACATTGAATTAAATGGAAACCAATTAAAGCTTTATAGGCTGAAAGTTCCAATTTTTTTGGATCTATCATCATAAATTTTACTTCATCTGGTTTTGCTTTGTAAAGAATACTTGTAATAATTGTATTTAAACAGACACTTTTTCCTGCACCTGTTGCTCCGGCAATTAACAGATGCGGCATTTTTGCTAAATCAGTCATAAATACTTCACCTGAAATTGTTTTTCCCAAAGCAAGTGTTAGTTTGGATTCAACTTTTTTATATTTTTTGCAAGCAATAATGCTTTTCAGATAAATCATTGCTTGTTTACGATTTGGAATTTCAATTCCAACAACAGATTTACCTGGAATTGGGGCTACAATACGGATTCTTTTTGCTTTTAGAATGCGAGCCAGATCATCAGCAAGAGCTGCTATTTTACTGATCCTTACTCCCTTACCAGGTTCCACTTCATATTGAGTAACTACCGGTCCCGGTGAAACATGAACAACCCGTCCATCAACTTTGAATGTTGCAAGAGATTCTTCAAGAAGTCTGGCATTTTCTCTCATTTCATCTTCATCAACATTGTCAGACTGATCAGGTATTTCAGCCAATAAATTTACATCTGGTAGTTGAAATTTTTGTCTGGTATTTCTTTGTTTAGGACTTTTATCGGAATCATTAACTTCCTCAGTTATTTCTTCATCAACAGAAAATTTTAAATCCGTCTCCTTATTTTGCTTCTTTAACTTTTTCTTTAATGGAATTGGGGGGTTCTCAGGTCTATCATCCTTATTTATCAATAATTCTTTAGGAGTCAGATCTTTTACTGCCGGAGTTACTTCTTTAGATTCTTTATCTTTTCTCTCAAACAGCTTTTGAAAAATTGACTTTTTCTTATCTTCTGACGGAATCTTCTTTTGCTTTTGATTTTTCTTAGCAAAAATCCATTCAAAAGGACCATAAAAATTCCAGGAAAAATAACCTCTAATAGTTACCAAAGCAATTCCGGAAATAAATATAATAATACCTGTCAATCCAAGAAAATCAAACAGGGTTTTTGCAATTACCCCTCCAATAAATCCACTATATCGAAAACCATAAGATACTGTAATATTTTGACTGACTGTTGGTATCGCTAAAGCAATAGAAACAATTATTGACATAATAACTAAATAAATTGAAAATCTTAATAATACTTTCTTGTCTCTTTTTGCAAAAAGCCACCACCCCCATAATAATATTAATATTGGAAATACAAATGAAGCTACACCGATTGTATATTTCATTAACAAATGTGAAATAAATATTCCGGCAATTCCCATCCAGTTTTTAATAATTACATTTTGTGAAATTGTTGGCTCTTCCTGTGGATTATAGGAAATCAAACTCAAGAGCATTAATACTCCCAGAGTTATGAGTAACATTCCTATTATTTCGAGGCGCTTTTTGCTCATGATGTTCTCGATGGTACAAATGGTGGTTTCACTATTACTGCTTTGACAAATTTTCCTCTCATTTCAATTTCTATTTCTGTTCCCGACTTCTGAAATGCCTTAGCAACATAACCGGTTCCGATTCCTTTTTTTAATGACGGAGACATTGTTCCACTTGTAACATTTCCAATCTCTTCACCATCTTTAAAAATTTTGTAACCCTGACGAGGAATTCCTCGTTCAGTTAGTTCAAAGGCAACATTTCTTCTTTTCAAACCTTGCTCTTTAATTTGCTGCAAGGCTTCTTGCCCGATAAAACCATTTTTTTTCAGTTTAGTGATCCATCCCAAACCTGCTTCCAGAGGGTTGGTCGTCTTGTCAATGTCATTTCCATAAAGAGCGTATTTCATTTCTAAACGCAAAGTATCTCTACAGCCCAGACCTACAGGTTTTATTCCAAACTCTTCTCCTGCTTTAAAAATTTCATTCCACAATTTTTCACTATCTTTTGGGTTATGGTATAATTCAAATCCCATCTCACCCGTATATCCGGTCCTGGAAATAATTAATTTTTCACCAGCTAATTTATCTTCTTTAAAATGATAAAAAGGAATTTCAGATAAATTAACCTCAGTTAATTTCTGAAGTGTTTTAAAAGACTGCGGACCTTGAACTGCCAATAAAGCAGTATTTTCAGAAATATTTTTCAACTCGACATTATCCATTAAATTTTCTAATGCCCAGGCATAATCTTTCTCAATATTCGAGGCATTTACAACCATCAAATAGTAATCTTTAAACTTGTAAACTAACAAATCATCAACAATGCCACCATCAGGATAACACATTGCAGAATATTGAATCTGTCCAACTTCCAATTTTTCAACATTATTAACTGTAAGATTATTCAAAAAATTTTCTGCATTTTCCCCTGTAACTAAGAACTCACCCATATGACTTACATCAAATACTCCGACATTATTACGGACAGTCAGATGTTCATCAATAATTCCTGTATATTGTATTGGCATCAAATATCCTGCAAATGGCACAATTTTAGCTCCATATTCAACATGTTTATTATAAAATGATGTTTTTTTTGCTACCATAATAACCCTCCTTTACATTTTGTTTAAGGCGATTTTGATATATTGTTCAAGTGATCCATTATTTCCAATTTCTTTCAACGCTTTATTTATGGCTTTAGTAGATTCTGCCCGATTATATCCTAATGAAATTAAAGCCCGCAAAGCTTCTTCTGTATTCGGATATTTGGCTGTAATAGACATTTCATCGGATGAAGTACCAGATAATTGAGTTAGTTTTTCACCCAATTCAATAATTATGCGCTGAGCAGTTTTTTTTCCGATACCTGGAATTAGAGTCAAAGATTTCACATCTTCGGATATTATTCTATTTTTAAATTGATCCGGCGTTGCGCCTGATAATATTGTAAGAGCCATTTTTGCACCAATCCCGGAAATACTTATCAATAACAGGAACAATTCCTTTTCTTCAAAGGTAAAAAATCCATATAATCTTTGTGCATCTTCTCTTACATAATGATGAATAAGCAACTTTACTTCTTTTCCAATTATTGGTAAATTTTCATAGGTTGACAGTGTAATGTGTATTTCAAAACCAATACCATGAACATCGAGTGTACAATTAGTTGGTTCTTTGTAAGTTAGTATCCCTTTAATATAAGAAAACATAAATAATTACCTCAGTAATTTATTTTGAAAAAGAAAACATAGTGCAATTGCAAGTGCATCTGAAGCATCCAAATTTAGTGATTGCTGTTTTAATTTTAGTAACCTGGTAACCATAAATTTCACCTGGTCTTTACCAGCTGCTCCATTGCCGGTAACAGAAGATTTTATTTTCCGAGGTGAATATTCATATAAATCTATATTCGCTTTTGCGCCGGCAAGTAAAACCACTCCTCTGGCATGTCCGAGTTTTAAGGCTGTTTTTACATTTTGGGCATATATCACTTCTTCAATAGATATTACATCAGGTTGCCAAAGTTTTATGAGATCTTCAACACCAAAAAATATTTTTTTTAACCTCAGAGCAAAATCTGTTTTAACAGAAGTACTTATTACTCCGCTATCCAAATAAACCTGCTGTTTATTTTTTTCCTCAATTATACCAAACCCGGTATGATTTAAACCAGGATCAATTCCCAATACTCTGATTTGTTGACTGATAAATTTTATCCCTATAATTTCTCAATTATTTCTTCATCAATATCAAAATTTGAAAAAACTTTTTGTACATCCTCATGTTCCTCAAGAATTTCCATTAACTTAAGAATTTTCGTGGCGTTATCTTCATCAACTTTTACCATATTTTTGGGTATCATTTCAAGATTTGCCTCTTCAATTTTGATATTATTTTCTTCAAGAATATTTTTAACATCCTGGAAAGAAGATACATTTGTAGTTACTTCAAAAAATTCTTTATCAGACGTAAGGTCTTCTGCTCCACCATCAGAAACCAATAAAAAAAGATCATCTTCGGAACAAGTATCAGTTTTTACAACAATCTTGCCTTTTTGCTCAAACATCCAGGCAACACTTCCGTTGGTTGCCAGATTTCCGCCATGTTTTGATATTTCATGTCTTAGTTCAGAAACTGTCCTGTTTTTATTATCTGTCATGGTTTCGAGTAAAATAGCAACTCCACCAGGTCCATAGGCTTCATAAACATGCTCTTCGTAATTAACACCTTCCAGATCACCGGTACCTTTTTTAATTGCTTTTTCTACATTTGCAAGCGGCATATTAGCAGATTTGGCAGCATCAATAGCATTCCTTAGTCTTGAATTTGAATCCTGATCACCACCACCCATCTTAGCAGCAACCTGAATTTCTTTAATTAATTTAGTAAAAATTTTCCCTCTTTTTGAATCAGCAGCGGCTTTTTTTCTTTTTATTGTGCTCCATTTTGAATGTCCGGACATATTTACCTCTATTATTAATTATTAATAGGAAAAAACTTTTTCCATAACCTTTACTCTAGTTGAAATTATCCAGGAATCCCGATAACCTTTTTTCTGTGCTTTTTCTAATAATTTTTCAGCTTCTTCCCTGGATACACAATTACCAATACGAATTTTGTAATATGGTGAGTTAAAAATTTTAACAACATCCTCATCTTTAAAGACGGTAAGAGCCTGGGTGTGGATGCTATCAGAAAAAAAATAATCCTCAGAAGAAAATATCTGAACTTTCCAACCTTTTCGTTCAACTACTTTAAATGAATCTGTTTCAGTAATATATTTATATTTATTTTGATTAATATCAGTGATTACTTCATAAATTGATGTTCCATCAAAAAATGGTATTACCGGTTCATTTAATTCCGAAGGATTAAAACTCTCATCCTGAATTTTATTTTGTGCAAAAATTGATAAATTTATAATAATGAAGATAAATAGTATTTTTTTCATTTTTTTCTCATTCTGTTCCTATAATATACAAAAATATATCATTAAATAAAAAAATAAAGACACCTAAAAAATTATAATATTTTCTATTGGTGCCATATTTAAATCATAATAATTTAATAAACAAATTTTAAGATTTTTTCAAATAATGCCGACTTGACCAATTTTGATCCAACCCTGTTTTCCATCAATTAATTCTACCTTTATCCAGTCGTTGTCCTGATCCAGAATATTAACCTTAGTTCCTTCATGTACAACAAATAACTGGGTTGTTCCATCCTGAGGTGCAGATAAACTTTTGACTTCTTTCTTAATAATTATACCTGTATTATGATTATTTTCCAATTTATCTTTTTGGATTAAGGGATAGAGACAGAGGAAAAACAATACAATAAAAAATGAAAGTGCTGGTTTAAATATTTTAGATATTCTAAGATGCTTAAAATTCAAAATTAATCCCGAAAGAATCGCTATTACAAAGGCAAAAAGGGTTAAAAAAAGCGCCCACTGATTTGATAAAAAATAAGTTATATAGTTTCTATGCCATTTAAAAAGGAAAAATTCCTTCGGAAGGTCAATCCTGTCTTTCACTTTCAAATTAACCAGTTTCAAATTAAATAATAAATTTTCATCATTCGGTCGCCATTTCATGGCGCGCTCGTAATTTAAGATCGACAGACCAATATTACCTATTTTGTGATATGCATTGCCAAGATTGAAATATAATGTACCGTTTTCAAATCCGTTTGCTATGATCATTTCATAATTTTTTATTGCTTCAGAATAATTTTCCTGCAAATAAGCCTGGTTTCCTTTTTCAAAAAAATGGTTAATATCACTCTCTTCCATAGCAAATATTTGCGAGAAAAAAATCAAACAGAATATTAGATATTTTTGCATTGTTCTCATATTAAATTACCCTGTTAAGTTCCTGAAGTAGATTTCTACAACTATTAATAAATTCAATAATTTCATTTTCTTTGATTTGCCCGGGAGTAAACCTGATCAACTCTAAATTCTGCTGATTAATTTTAACTTTATTAATTAATTCACTATCTATATTATTTTGAGATAATTTTTGACAAATTTCCTCAGTACCTATACCCGCCTCAGCCATCTCAAGTTTGTCTGAAATAAATCCGGTTACAGCATGATCAAGGTTTGTCAGCATTGCATCAAAATTTTTATCCGAAAATGCTTTTTCCGCATTTTTTAATCTTTCATTAGCCTTTCCCCAGGCTCTACGTTTTCTGGCAAAAAGAACATTTGTGCCCATCTTTTCTGCCCAGAATTTATATCCAAAGGAAACAAGGATAATTAAAAGAGAAAAAATATTGGCTGCCAAAAACCAAAATTCTAAAAAAACACTATCATCTTTTTTATACCATTTTGAAATTTTTCGATCAATGAATCGTATATCTTTGCCTAATAATGAGACTTCTTCTTTTCTTAAGCCTATATTTGAAGACAAATATTTTCTTTCTTTCGGTAATACTTCTACAGTATACTTTTCTGAAACTACCTGTGAATATTTTTTTCTTTCCGGATCAAAGTAAGAAAATTCCAAGGCAGGTATTCGTAATGTACCAGGTTCTCTCGGAATTAAAATATATTCATAGATTAGCGAACCTCGGATATTATTCCCCTTATTATTTATTTTTTTTGAAATCTTAGGATCAAAGACTTCAACATTTTCCGGAAAATCAGGAGATGGAATTTTGACAGCACTAACATTGCCACGGCAGGAAATTTTATATTTTAAAGTAATTGCCTCATCCTGTTTAATCTTTAAAGTATCAATTGTTGATTGAACAGCAAACCCTCCGGTTAATCCGTTAAAATTCTGAGGCTGATTTTTCTCTGGAAATGGTAATACAGTAATATCAATGCTATTCGATTTGATCTTTCGTTCCTCGGTATTCCCAAAAAATGAATCTGAGAAAAAAGGATCATCAAAAAATGAATTCGATCGTTTGCTGGCTACCTGAATCTCACAACTAATGTGCATAGGATCGATTTGTAATTTACCTGTATTTGTAGGGAAATAAGCGACTTTCATTAAAGTGGCTTTATTAAATGCTTTACCCTCTACTATTTCCCGTGTTATTTTTGGTCGATTATTTGATGGAAATTGTTCAACCCAAAAATTCTTTGCGTCAGGTAGTTTATCTGTATTAAAGGTCTGTACTTTCAGCAAATAATAGAGATCATAAGTTACTATTATTTCCTCACCTTTATAAACTGTAGATTTAGATGGTGTTGCCTTTAGGAATAAAATTTCTTTAGTATTATTTGTTTGCGGGCTTTTTTTGGAACTAAGCCTGTTATTTGGAACTTGTTTATTTTCAATTACGCTAACAATTATTTTTTCAGTGGTATATGTTCGTCTCTTATACTTCACTTTAATTGGCTCTATTACCAAGTCACCACTTTTAACAGGTGCTAGTCGCCAACTAAATGTTTTTGAGACACTAACACTCCCATTAATCATACTAAAATTACTGGAAAGTGATGGGCCACTAATTATTACAAAATCCTTAATATTCGGCTTTGTGATATTTGGAAAATCCTTGGCACCCTCAATAACTACAGAATATGTAATAATATCCTGGGATGTGATATGATTTTTATCAACTGAAGCGGAGAAATTTATTTTTTCAGCGAAAGATATAGAAAATAAAAGAATTATAAAAATAATTGATTTGAAAATCCACAATTTGTGATTTAGTATATTATTTAAAAAAGTATTATTCATTTTACCAATCTTTTTCTTTTTTTACTCCGGAATATTTGGTTTTTAGCCGCTTTTTCATTAATTCTTTTTCATCTTCTTTTAAAGCATCAAGTAGTTGGGCAGCGTTTTGTTTTTCTTTTTTTTGCAAATCCTGTTTATTTTTTTGTTGCTGTTTTTCTTGTTCTTTTTTTTCTTTATTTTTTTCCTGCTGTTGCTGTTGTTGCTGTTGTTTTTGCTCTTTTTCCTGGCCCTGATTCTTATTATCTTGGTTTCTTTGCTGTTCTTTATCCTGCTTCTTGTTTTTGTCCTGATCTTTATTTTTTTGTTGCTGCTTTTCCTGTTGTTGCTGCTGTTGCATCATTCTGCGAACCAACTCATGATTATATTTTGAATCCAAATCATTGGGGTTTAATTCCATTGATTTTTGAAAAAACTTTAGACTCTCTTCTAACTTTTTAGCCTTCAACAAAGCATTACCAATATTATAATAAGCTGCTGCTTTCAATTCCGGATCATCTGAAGAAATTGATCTTTCAAACTCCTTCAATGCTTCTTCTATTTTCTCTGATTTATATAGAGAAGCGCCTTTACCAAAATGAGCCTCTTCCCATTCGGGATGTTCCTTCAAAATCATTTCATAGTATTTTAACGCTTCCTGGTATTTTCCTGACTTGAATAATTCACTGGCTTTATCTTTACCATAAACAACAGCTGAAATAGACAAAATAATCATAAACATTAAAATTCGAAATATAAATTCTTTAATATTATTGTTAACCATTTTCACCATTTTTTTTATATATTTTTTCAGGTAATAATATTTCTAAGAGTAATAATATTAATCCAATAACAAGAAAAATCTGGAATTGTTCTCTATAATCACTATATTCATGAGTGCTAAATTCTTTTTCTTCCAAACCGGTTATTGACTTATAAATTCTGGGAAATACGTCTGGAATCATTTCCATACTATAATATTCACCACCGGTCATTGCGGCAATTTTTTGAAGTGATTCCTCTTCTAATGATGAAGTTACTACACGATTCCCGCGATCTCTTTTAAACTCTACTACTCCGGTTTTTTTATTAATTACAGGTATTGGTGAGCCCGACAAAGTACCTACACCAACTGAATAAATAATGACACCATCTTCTATTGCTTTATCTATCGCTTTTGATAGATCACCTTCATGGTCTTCGCCATCAGAAATTACAATTATAACCTTGTGTTTTTTAACATCACTCTTAAATGATTTCAAACATAAAAGTATAGCGTCGGCAATTGCAGTTCCCTGGGTTCCGATTATACCGGTATCAATAGCATCCAGGAATAATTTCGAAGCGCTGTAATCTAAAGTTAAAGGACAATGGAGATAACTAATTCCGGCAAAAGCTACCAAACCAACCCGATCACCTTTTAATCTTTCAATAAATTTGCTAGCCTCATATTTAGCTCTACCTAACCTGCTTGGTGAAATATCTTCGGCATTCATACTCGTAGAGACATCAATTGCAATCATGATATCAATACCTTTTCTCTTTACTTCTGTAATTTTTGTTCCAACCTGAGGACCAGTCAAAGCCAAAAGTAAAACAAATAATGCTGATAATAACAGAACTTCCTTTAATTTTCTAATACGTGGCACATATCCGATTAACATTTTTTCGGCAAGATTTGCTCCACCAAAAGCTAAAATATCTTTTTTCCTTTTTCTACTTGCAGAAATAAAGAAGAACACTACTAAAACGAACCCGGCGAAAAACCAAAAAAATTCTATATTTGAAAATCTAACCATTATGGAGTCTTCCTCCATAAAGTAAAACCCAACAAAGTACTAATTAATAAAATTAAGATACCTGGAAGTAAGAAATAATGATAAAGTTCTGTATAATTTGTAAATTCCTTGACTTTGATTTCAGTTTTTTCCATTTCACTTATTTCTTTATAAATAGAAAAAAGGCTTTTTTCATCTGTTGCACGAAAATATTTTCCACCGGTATTTTGGGCGATACTTTGTAAAACCTGTTCATCAATTTCAACATCCACGAGCTGATGTTTTTTTTGTCCAAATGGATCAACATAGGGATATGGTGCACGTCCTCGTCTTCCGGCTCCAATCGTATAAATTTTGATACCAAATGCCTTTGCCATATCAGCGGTAGTCAGGGGATCTAATTCACCGGCATTATTTCGTCCATCTGAAAGTAAAATCATAACTTTACTTTCCGCGGCACTCTCTCTTAACCTGTTTATTCCACTTGCAATGGCCAGTCCTATGGCAGTTCCATCAAATTTTTGCTCAATAATCTCCACCTGTTGCAACAACATTTTCAAAACATCATAATCAATTGTTAGGGGGCATTGCAGGAAGCTTTCTCCACCAAAAACCACCAAGCCAATCCTATCGTCACGTCTTCCTTCGATAAACTTTCTTGCTACATTTTTTGCTGCTTCAAGCCTGTTTGGCTGAAAATCAACAGCTTTCATCGAACTGGAAATGTCCAATACCAACAAAATATCAATTCCTTCACTGGTAAATTCTTTTACAGTATTTCCTTTTTGTGGTCTGCCCAATGCTAAAATAAATAAAATAATCGCTAATAATTTTAAACTATGCAGGGTATATATTTTCCACTTTTGCCCATTTCCTACTAACTCGGTCAAATTATTTATTGATGAATATTTAAAACTGGATTCTGCTTTTTGACCTTTCCTAAAATACCAAAAAACCAGTACTGGTATAATCAACAAAAAAAACAGATATCCCCAATCAGCAAAATATATCATAATTCTTTATTTCTCTTTTAAAATCATTTTAACATCTAGTCCCAACACTGTAAATTAACTCTTTTCCTATCATTCCTCAATTGTTTAGTTTTTAAAATATCTAAATATTTCAAGTTTTTCATCCTGGTACCATTTTTACAACTTTTTTGGCTTATTGTTCCTAAAAAAAATATTCCTAAAAATTCAGGAATATTTTTAAATGTTCAAAAAAGTCAATCCATTACAATAATCAACTTTTAAATTTGTTTTACAGAATTAATGATGAATACAATAATATGTTATTTTATTCTTTATCTTTATTGGATTTATCATTTTTTTTCGAAGAATCAATTTGATTAGTATCATCCATTGCTGTTTCAATTTCTTCCTGAATATCACTGGTAGCTTTTTTAAATTCTTTTAAACTTTTTCCGAGACCTTTAGCTAATTCCGGTAACCGTTTTGCTCCAAACAATAATAATAAAACCAAAAAAATTAATATAACTTCCCATGCGCCTAAACCGCCCATTTTCTACTCCTTCCTTTATCTCCAATACCTTAATAGGTAATACGCTACTGCCATACCAACGATTCCAATTAAATTTAACTTCAATGTAAATCCAAGTGTTATCGAAAACATTATTAAATCAATTACAGCAGGACCAAAATTCATGTCAATTGATCTTAGGAATACCTCTTTAACAACACCATCAGGGATTCCCATTTTCATCAATTCACCCAAAAGAGAGCCAAACATAGCACCAATAAATAACATACCTACAATAAAAATCATTGAAAACTTTACATTTTTTTCCATTTTTTACCCAATTAAAGATTTAAAAAGTTCTAATCCATGTTCTGATCCTAAAAGCTCTTCAGCAGCCCTTTCAGGATGTGGCATCATTCCCAATACATTTTTTTCTTTATTTAATATACCGGCAATATTTAACTTAGATCCATTTGGATTTGCTTCATCACAAACTTCACCTTTAGAGTTACAATATTGAAATGCAATTCTATCTTCATCTTCAAGCTCTTTCAAAATATGTTCTTCTGCAAAATAATTACCACTGTGATGAGCAATTGGAATTTTTAAAACATCTTCTTTGTTATAATTTTTTGTGAAGCGGGATTCAGTATTTTTTACTTTTAAAAAAACATCCTGACAACGAAACTGCAAATGGTTATTAGTAATTAAAGCTCCTGGTAATAAGTCCGCTTCAACAAGAATTTGAAAGCCATTGCATATACCTAATACAGAGCCTCCATTTTTTGCAAATTGTATTACCTCTTTCATTACCGGAGAAAATTTCGCTACAGCTCCGGCTCGCAAATAATCACCATAGGAAAATCCACCAGGAAGAATAATAACATCAAAACGGCGTAATTTGGTTTCTTTGTGCCAAATATATTCAACCTGTACATTGAACACCTTTTTCAACACATAATAGGCATCATAATCACAATTTGAACCAGGAAAAACAACTACTCCAAATTTCATTCTTTAACCTCTTTTAATTGAAAGGAATAATCCTGGATCACAGGATTTGAGAGTAATTTATCACAACTTTCCTTTGTCAAATTTTCTGCTGTTTCTTTATTTACCTTAGGACCAAAAGTAAGTTGAAAATATTTCCCCGTAACTACTTGCTCAACATCTTCATAGCCCATGGAAGATAGGGCATTTTGGATTGCTTTAGCTTCCGGATCTAAAATCCCGATTTTATAATTTACAATTACTTCAGCTAGCCACATAATTTATATACCCTTCTTTTTAATTATTGCTTTAAGATGATGATCTTCATTTCCTACTATCCACAGTAAAATATGAGTTATAATATAAACCATAGCAATTGGAAATAATATATAACCTTTAAAAATAATAACAAGGACAACTCCGGCAACAACCAATATTGTTTTTATTGTAGATATTAATCCATTTTTAAATGTCAAACGAGGCATTGAGTCAAAATGAATATTACTTACCATTAAAAATGATAAAACAATTACCATAGGTAAAATTATTTTTGCATCACCAAACTCACTGGTTAATGTCTTTTGAAACCAAACATAAGAACCGATAATCAAGGCGTTTGCAGGAACCGGTAATCCAATAAAGTAACTTTTCTTCCCTTCAGTTGCAAAAGTATTAAACCTGGCTAATCTGATGGCTCCAAATAATAATGGAAAAAAACTAATAATTCCACTTTTTATTCCAAGATCAGCAACATAAATATTATTAATCATTAAGGCAGGAACAACGCAAAAGGAAACTATATCGGACAGAGAATCTATTTCAATTCCAAATTGCGATTCCTGATTCATCCATCGGGCAACTTTGCCATCTACAAAATCAAATACCGATGCCAGCATTATCAACATAACTGCTGTTATATAATGATGCTCCATAATTTGTAAAATTGCCAGAAAGCCTGAAAAAAGATTTAAGATTGTAAACAAACTGGGAATATATTTTCTTTGAAATTTTATCATTTAATTTCTCCAATAATTGAACTGCCGCCGCACACTTTATCTCCAATTTTTACAGACAATTCTACATTTGCCGGTACAACTATATCAACTTTTGATCCGAACATTATCAGTCCAAATTTTGCACCTTTTTTCACCTCATCACCAACTGATAAATAAGAGATAATTCTGCGAGCAATCAATCCTGCTATTTGGGTAATGCTGATCTTAAAACCATCTTTTTCTATAATTATACAGTTTTGCTCATTAACCGCTGAGGCATCCGGACTAAAAGCAGACAAGAATTTTCCGGGAGTATGTTTTGTTGATATGACTTTACCATCGAAAGGCATCCGATTAATATGAACATTAAAAACCGACATAAAAATTTCAATCAGTTTTGCCTCTCCAATTTCTTCATGTTGAATATCCTGAACTCCAACAACTTTACCATCAGCGGGTGAAACAATTATCTTTTCCTTTTTTGAAATTTGTCTTTCCGGATCACGAAAAAAATATAAAGAAAAAAGGAAAAATAATAAACTGATCCACAATAAAATTTTAATTGGCCATAAAGGAAATAAGATAGCCATGATACTAAGTAATATTGAAACTGCCAAGGCTGGTAATATTATTTTAAAACCTTCTTTTGCTATCATTTTTTCTCCAAAATAACTAAAATTATTTACCAAATAATATCATATTCAGATAGCTAAATTTAAATTTATATAGTCTTTTTACAAAGGTGTTTTTTTAGCATTACAATCTAATATTAATATTAGAATAATCAACTAATCTCTATTTTACATTTAATTTCTTGTAAATCAAATCCACCCTGGCTAATATTTTATCCAAATTAAATTTTGATCTGATTTCAGAATCCTTTAAAAATTGCTTTATTTCATTATCGTTCAATAATAGATCTTTAAAATCTTTACCCTCTCGCCATACCTGCATTGCATTTTTTTGAACTAACTGATAAGCTTTTTCACGGCTAACTCCTTTTTCTATTAACAAAAGAAGAATTTCCTGAGAAAATATCAAGCCCCTGGTCAGGTTTAAATTTTTCATCATATTTTCCGGATAAACCATAAGGTTTTCCAAAACCCGGGTTGTTTCATATAAAATAAAATCAATTGTAATACAGGTATCGGGTAAAATAACTCTTTCTGCTGATGAGTGCGAAATATCTCGTTCATGCCATAGGGCAACATTTTCAAAAGCTGTCTGTGCATAACCCTTGATAAGTCTTGCCATTCCACAAATCCGCTCGGTTAATATAGGATTTCTCTTATGTGGCATTGCCGAGGAACCCTTTTGTCCCTTGGAAAAAAATTCTTCAGCTTCTAAAACTTCAGTTCGCTGCATGTGCCTGATCTCAACCGCTATTTTTTCTAAGGTTGAACCAACAACAGCAAGAGTAGAAACAAAAAATGCATGTCTATCACGTTGCACAATCTGGTTACTAATAGGAGCGGCTTTTAAACCAAGATTTTCACAAACCTTTTGTTCTACATCAATATCAAGATGTTGATATGTACCAACTGCTCCGGAAATTTTCCCTACTTTAACATCTTCCAAAGCCAACTTAAATCGCTTCAGATTTCTCTGCATTTCCTCTTTCCAAATTAAAAATTTCAGGCCGAATGTAATTGGCTCAGCATGAATTCCATGACTTCTGCCAATCATAAGCATATCTTTATACTCTCTTGCTTTTAATTCCAACACTCCTATAATTTTATTCATTTTATCTAAAATTAGTTCACCGGCATCTGCAAGTTGAAGCGCCAAAGCAGAATCAAGAAGATCAGAAGAAGTCATACCTTTATGAATATGTCGCGCCGGTTCACCAACATATTCAGACACATTAGTCAAAAATGCAATTACATCGTGCTTAACTTCTTTTTCAATCTCCAAAATTCGTTCAACGTTAAAATTTGCTTTATCTTCAATAATTTTAAAATCTTCTATAGGAATTTCACCTCGTTCTGCCTGGACACGGCAGACTTCACATTCTACCTGCCACCAGGTTTCAAATTTATGTCGATCTGACCAAATTTTCCCCATTTCAGGTAGTGTATATCTATTAATCATTTTCATTCCTCTTTTTTATTGCACAAATAGGATTTAATTAATTATTATTATGTTAATCCTGCCTTAAAAATATTTTTTTTATTTTTTATTCCAGAACCAGGCTAACTCTCAATTCCTTTTTACCTCTTAAAATTTGAAGTAAAATTGTATCACCGACTTTTAAATAATTCTCCTGAATTTCACTAATTATATCATCATCATTACGAACATTTCTTTTGTTAATCCTCACAATTACGTCACCTATTTTTATTCCGGCCTTATCACCAGAACTATTTCTATCAACATCAGTGACTATGACACCATATGTTGATGATAATCCTAAGTATTTGGCTAAAAACTTATCAACATTCTGAACAGAGAGCCCAGTTTTAAAAGCCCTGTTTATCTTTCCAAATTTTTTCAACTCGTTAATTATTAATTTTACACGATTAATAGGTAGCGCAAAACCAATCCCAATAGAACCTTCACTATAATTTCCACCTGTAAAAATAAATGTGTTTATACCAATTACATCACCATTACTATTAATTAATGGACCTCCACTATTCCCTGTATTTATGGAAGCATCTGTTTGTATCATATCCTGATAAACACGCCCATCTCTCTGTCTGCCAAAATTTAAATTTGTCCCCGAAATAATACCCGCTGTAGCTGTAGGCTTATTGCCAACACTAAATAACCCAAATGGATTCCCTAATGCAATAACCCATTCCCCAATAATAATATCATCAGAAGAACCTAATTCTGCAAATGCATAATCATCGCCATCCATTTTGAGTAAAGCAATATCAGTCGCAATATCTGTTCCAATTAATTTTGCAGTATGTTTTTCTCCTCCAATAAGTGTAACCATTATTTCCTGAGAATTTTGTACAACATGTGCATTGGTAACAACATAACCTTCTTTACTGATAATAACGCCGGATCCCAGACTTTTTACTTTCCTGGTATTAATCTGATCAGGAAACAGAAAATTAAATAGTGGATCATTAAATAAGGAACGTGAATAATACTCTTCAATCGCAGTGACGTTTATACTTGCAACAGCCGGACTTACTTTTTCTATTGCCTTTGTAATTGCATTATGGCGCGTAGAATTTAATTTTTCATTTTTTGATTGTTCATTTGCACACAGATTTAGTGAAAATATTAAAATTATTAACAAAACAACTGTATTTTTTTTATCCATTTTATCTCCTAATATTCAACTTTATTCAAATACAAACCTTTAGCCGGAGCCGTAAAAACCAGAAAATCAACCTTTTCATTTTTTATCAAATTTTTAAAATCTTCAATTTTATATTTTTTCCCTCGGGCTACCAACATCATTGAACCAACTATCATTCTAACCATACTATGTAAAAAACGATTCCCAACGATAGTATAAATTAACATTTTTCCATTATTATTCCATGAAGAATTATAAATCTCACAAATTTTTGACTTTGCTTCTGTTGATTTTTTACAGAGTGATGAAAAATCATGAACTCCGATTAACAACTCGGCACATTTATGTAATATTTCTTCATCAAATTCTAACTCCGGTAGCCAGGCAAAATCACGAAAAATTGCTGAAGGCTTTCGCATAATATTATAGCAGTAGGTTCTCCTCCTTGCCTGAAACCTGGCATGAAAATCATCATCTACAATACTACAATTATGAATTAAAATATCACGTGAAGTTTTGGCATTAATGGCTTTTTTTATTACACCGGGTGAATGGTTTGTAGTAAGATCAAAGTGCGCGACCTGTCCTAAAGCATGAACTCCGCTATCTGTTCTTCCTGATCCTACCAGGGACACTCTTTTTCCTTTGTTCAATTCCTTTAGCCCGCGCTCAATTTCCCCCTGGATACTAATTCCATTAGGTTGAATCTGCCAACCTACATAATTAGTTCCATCATATTCAATATCTAGTCTGTATCGTTTCATATAAAAATCTTAATCACTATCAAAAGAAAAAAAATAATCCCTAAAATTGCAAAAATAAAGTCATTTAAACAAAATTTTAAGTAATGATAATAAGTTCTGTTATTCCCCGAATAACCTCTGATTGTCATTGCTTCTGCCAAAATTTCGGCTTTCCTAAAACTAAATATCATCAGAGGAATTATTAAATCCCGGATTCTTAAAATTCGTTCTTTTATTGTATTTTGTTTTGTTTTTATTAAATTTTTCCAGCCCGAGTCAATTCTTTTATATTCTATTGACATAATTGGAAAAAATCGAATACCAATAAATACAACCTGGAAAAGGTCTTCAACCGGTATTTTTATTTTTTTCAAAGGTTTTAGGAGGATATATATAGCATCTAAAAAATAAACTTTATCAATCCATTTAAATAAAAAACTATTTAACAAAATAAAATTAGCAATTCTAAATGTAAATATTAAAGGCTGAGTCAACTCAACAAGCCAGTTTTGATTTGATTGAAATATCTTTGCTATAAAATCTGAAGTAAAAATAAGATGAATAAAAAAAATGAATGGCAAAAAGAACAAAAAATATTTTACAGGTTGAATCATACCAGAAATTGAATAACCAAATAAAAATGGCAAAATTAGTATGCAACAACACATTCCAATTTGAACCGGTAAATTATAGGTAGTAAATATTAAAAAAATGGAACTAATAGCCCAGATAATTTTAACTCGTGGGTCTAAATTATTCATCAAAAGGAAAAGTTTAAGGAAAGTGAAATCCTATCAAGTCCGGGAGAAACTATTGCAGCCCATTCTCTATCTGGTCTGTTAACCCGATCTTTGGTAAGTGATATGATATCAATCGCACTTATTATTCTATTCACAATTAGCCCGCTTAAAACAAATGAAGCATTTTGCCTGATAGTCAAAGTCCGCAATCTTTTTTTATCAAATTCCTTCCTTGACTCATCGCTATCCCAACTCCAAAAATAATTATCATTCTCGGGATAAATTTTCATCGTTTGTCTATAACGTAATTTTTGGTTATTATAATCATAAATATTTAAATAATTTCCAATATCTGTATAATAAATATTATCTTTATCAGATGGATTAATACCAGCATGAGTGGCAGCATAGGCTTCCATATTACTATATTCCGCATCAGAATAATATTTTAAAGCCGCATATAAAAGCCAGAGAGTAATATCCGATGAATTAAAGGCATAGCCTCTTTTCCTATTTCCAAGACTGTGTTCTCCCCATCCCGGAACTACCAGGGATTTAAATAATATTATCCTGGCCTGAGAGGTTGATAACATTTCATCCGATATCTCTTTAATTTCATTTTCATTATTGTCATCAGAATAGGATAATGAAAATAATAATACTATTAAAAATAATAATTTAAAGGCAAATCTAATTTTACTCATTAATTTTTCTCCTAAAAAATCCTAAAAACACTACACCAATACTTATTATAACGCACAGATAGTTAAACCAGTTTCCATATTTTTGATAAAAAGTTTTTGTTTTACTTATTCTCACTTTAGAAGCAAGCCAGCCCCTTTTCCCAAAATCAAGTTTTTTAATCACTTGCCCCATGGCATCATAAATAACAGAAATTCCGGTATTGGCAGAGCGAATTACCGGAAAGCCATTTTCAATAGCGCGAAATCTGGCAATCTCTGCATGTAAATATGGAGCCGAGGTATTACCAAACCAGGCGTCATTTGAAACAATGATTAACATTTCCGAGCCTAGTCTGGAGCCATCCAAAATCAAAGTAGGAAATGTTGATTCATAACATATTGCAGATGAAAAATGTAATGTATCCGTCACACTTTCATGGTTTGTTATGGGCATTTCAAAAACTTTTATCTCATCTCCCGATAAGAAATTACCTTGTCCAAGATTTAACTTTTTCAAGTCAGGAAAAACTTCAGATAGAGGAATATATTCACCAAAAGGTACCAGTTTTATTTTTCTATATTTTTCATATTCTTTTTTATAGGGATCAACAAAAAAAGTGGAATTAAAAAATTTATATTCACTGGAATCACCAATATCGTAATCCGGAGTTCCGGTTAAAAGATAAAGATTTCTTTCTTCAAGAAAACTAAAAATTTTTGTCATTGTATTTCGATAATTTCTTCGCAGATACGTGGGAGTAGCTGTTTCCGGCCAAACCACAATATGCAACGGTTTTATTGAAATCGAATCTGTCAAATCATATAAAAGCTGCATGTTCTTTTTAAAAGCACTTCTAACCCATTTTTCATTTGGGTCAACATTTGGTTGGATCAGACCTATTGACACTTCTGTCATTTTATTGGCATTATTTTCATATCTTTTAATTTTTATAAGTCCGTACACTTCAGGTATCAAAAAAAGTAAACCCAACACAATAACTAAATTCCTAGAATCCTTTCCCCCTTTACCGAGATTTCTGATTATCAGAAATAAAACAATATTCACAAGTACTATCCAGTAGCTTACTCCATGAGATCCAAAAATTGAAGCATGCTGAATTAATTGAACTGCTTTAACCTGTGTATAACATAAATTATTCCAATTAAATCCCAATACACCAAAAGTTCGGAGAAATTCCATTGATGTCCAAATAAAGGGCACAGTAAAAAACCAATATTTCCGTCCAAATCTTCTACCTAAATACCCAAGAAAAAATCCTCCAACCCCATATCCTAAAGACAAAAATAAAACTCCGATAATCATTGAAAGAAAAGCCCAATACCAATTAGCACCCTGGTTTACTGCCAACCAATATAAAACTCCCAAATTAAGAACAAAACCGAATATTAATCCCTTTTCAAAGCCATAATAAAAATCATCCCGTATGAAAATATAAAAAAGTGGTATCAGGCAAAAATAAGCCAAAAATCCCAATGAAAAAGGTGGTAAAGCCAGAATTGTTAATATTCCAGATAAAACCGCAAACAACCAATTTGGCGTTTTCTTTATTATTTCCCCGATTTTTTCCTCAATTTTCTAATTTAACTCTCTAATTGCAATGTATAGCAAAAAATAATCATTTACCCTACATTTATGAAGTGCAAGTTTACAATATTTTAAACAATCATCCATGGAAAAATCATATTTGATTATTCTATGGTTAACTGCTTAATTGCAGGTAAATTTTTCTGATTATTGAATAATATCAAAAAAATATTATTTTGAAAGGTTTATCATTTTCTGCCTAAAATAAATTAAAATATTTCTTATTATTTTTCTTAGTAATAAAAAATATAAAATAATTTGTACAGAATTTAAATCACCTAATAATTTCAAATAGATAATAAACCTATCATTATCTATTTGAAATCACGTAGATGCCAAACTTAAAATAATATTTAACAGATAGAACCAAATTTGATTCTATCTGTTAATATTATAAAAGAAAAACTTATTATTTAAGTTCTGAATGAGGTTTTTTCAAAGCCTCTTTAATCAGTTTTCCAGGGCTGAAGTGTGTTTTTCTTCTTGGTTCAACATAAACTTCTTCATTTGTCCTTGGATTTCTGGCTTTTGGTTTTGCTTTTGTAGGTTTTACTTCAAAAGTTCCAAAATTGCGAATTTCAATTCTTAGTTGTTTGTCGTCTTCGATCAACATTTCACGCAGAATCTGAAAAACACCATCTACGATATCTTCTGTTTCGTAGATTTTTTTGTTCAGTTTTTTGGCGGTTCTTTTCACAACATCTTTTTTTGTGTACGTTTTTGCTCGCATTAATACCTCCTGTTATTTACGTTCAATTGATATAATACCCTGTATCTTTCTTAGATTAGTAATAATCTTATTCAGATGTCTTAAATTAGAAACCTCTAAAACTAAAGATACATAAATAATTGTTTCATCTACATTTCCATCTATACTAACAATATTTGTTTCCATATTTGAAATTATTTCGGTTACATCTTTTAAAAAATGTTTCTTTTCCTGCCCCATAACTTTTACATGGGCTAAAAAGGCTTGATTATGTCCAACATCCCAGGATACATCAATAATCCTGTCGTTTTCTTCTAAAAGTGCAGGTAAGTTGGAACAATCATTTTTATGAATAATTATTCCTCTTCCCCGACTAACAAAGCCGATAATTTCATCTCCGGGAATAGGCTTGCAACAATTTGCAAAGTTTACCAGCAGGTTATCTACACCCTGCACTTTAACACCTTTTACACTTTGCCTGGCTGTTTCAATAAATATTTCATCCGGATCTTTTGAAATGATGTCCGGTGCGTTATTTTTAAGCAATTTTGAATATATTGTTGAAATTGTCAGTACTCCACTTCCAATGGCAGAATAAATTTTATTCATATTTTCATACCCAAGTTCTTTAAATGAATTTTGAACCAGGTTGGAAATATCCCGATGTTTGTTTTTTCGATTTTCCTTTTCTACCATTTCTTTCCCAAGTTTAACACTTTCATCATATCTGCTTTGCCGAAAATATTTTTTGATTGCAGCGAGGGCTTTGCCGGTTTTAACAAACTTCAACCAGGCTAAACTTGGTTTTTGAGTTTCTGAAGTAATTATTTCAATAGTTTGCCCACTATTAAGTTCTTTATTTAACGGAACAATTTTTCCGTCAACTTTTGCTCCGATACATTTAAATCCCACCTGGGTATGTACTTCAAAAGCAAAATCAATGCTACATGCCCCTTTTGCAAGTCGAACAAGGTCACCCATGGGAGTAAAAACAAATATTTCATCACTAAAAAGATCAATTTTTAGTGTTTCCATAAAATCTTTAGGGTCTGATACATCGGTCTGAAGTACATCAACAAGGTCTCTTAACCAGGCAACATATTTATCCACTTCTTCGGGCTTTGATAAACCTTCTTTATATTTCCAATGAGCGGCAATTCCTTCTTCAGCAATCTCCTCCATCTCCTCGGTTCGAATCTGAATTTCCACAACTCTTCCCCGAGCTCCATATACAGTTGTATGAATCGACTGGTAATAATTTGCTTTGTGGTTTGCTATATAATCTTTGAATCGATCTGAAAGCGGTGTAAACAATTGATGTACAACTCCTAATACAGCATAACAAAGATCTTTTGAATCCACAATGATTCTTATTGCTAAAAGATCATAAATTTCTTCAAAAGGTTTATTTTGAAGTTTCATTTTCCTATAAATTGAATAAAAATGCTTAGGTCTACCGAAAACTCTGGCAGATATTCCCAGGGTTTTTAATTCTTTTTTTATTGGTTCGGTAAAAATTTTGATATATTTTTGTCTTTTACTACGTTTTTCTCTGACTTTTTTTTGCAGAAACATAAATGAATCATGATCAAGATTTTTTAATACAAGGTCTTCCAAATCAGATTTCAATTTGTACATACCCAACCTATGTGCCAAAGGAGTATATACATCCCGCGTTTCTATGGCAATTCTCCGGCGTTTTATTTTCGGTAGGGCTGCAAGAGTTTGCATATTATGTAGTCTATCTGCAAGTTTAATAATAATTACCCGAATATCCTCGGCAACACTTAATAACATTTTTCTAAAATTATCAGCCTGTTCCTGTTGACGGCTTTTAAATGTAATACCACTGATTTTTGTTACACCTTCAACTAATTTAGCAACATCATAACCAAATTCTTTTTCAATATCCTTAAATACAATTCCTGTATCTTCAATAACATCGTGCAATAATCCACCGGCAACTGTACGAATATCCATATTCATTTCTGCAAGAATTTTTGCCGTTTGGAAAGGATGCTCAAAATAGGGTTCACCTGATTTTCTCTTTTGTCCCCGATGTGCATCTCTCGCATATTTATAGACATTCCATAAATATTCAATATCCTCATCTTTAATACGTTCCTTAATACTACTCGCATTAATTAAGTTATAAAATTTTTGTGGCTTTTTCTCTAATCTGTTATGCATTATCTCTTTACAATAATAATTTAAAAAGGCGTTTCTTCATCATGATGATGATGAGTGTCTAAATTTTTAAATTGAGCAAATCTATCAATAAAAGCAACATTTACAATACCAATCGGCCCATTTCTTTGTTTTCCAATAATTATCTCGGCTTCTTGTTGAAAAGCCGGATCATTCATTCTTTCTTCATCACCAGCTTTTCTTGCATATACTATCGGCCTATATACAAACATCACCACATCTGCGTCCTGTTCAATAGCACCGCTTTCTCTTAAATCAGATAATTGGGGTCTGTGATCACCTGTCCTGCTTTCTACAGCTCTTGATAATTGAGATAGAGCAAGTACAGGAACCTTTATTTCTTTTGCAAGAGCTTTCAATCCCTGAGAAATTTCAGTTATCTGTTGCTGTCTGCTATCAATTCTTGCATTTCCCTTAATCAACTGAAGGTAATCTATCACTATTAGTTTTATATCACTTTCTGCCTTTAAACGTCTGGCTTTTGCCCGGATTTCTGTTAAGGACAATGCCGGTGTATCATCAATAAATATAGGTGCATCAGTTAATTTTGAAGTTTTTTCTGTTAACTTGCGCCATTGTTCCTTTGGTAATTTTCCGGTTCTGACAAGATGATTATCCACACCGGCTTCTGCGCATAGCAACCTTAGAGCCAATTGATAATCAGGCATTTCAAGGCTAAAAAATCCGATCGGAACATTAAATTCTACTGCTGCATTCCTGGCAATTGTTAAGGCTAAAGCAGTTTTCCCCATACTTGGCCGACCAGCTAAAATAACTAAATCACCGTCGTGAAATCCAGATGTCATATCATCAAGACGATTAAATCCGGAAGGAATACCAGTTGTATGGTATTCAGAATTACTCATAGTGTCAATATGTTCAAAAGTAGTATTTAAAACGCTTAGAAAATTCTTAAATCCTTCTTTAGATCTCGATTCTGAAAGGGCAAATATTTTTGTTTCAGCATTGTCAATAATATCATGTAATTCATTTTTTCCATCATAGGCTTCAGTTTGGATCTCATTGGATACAGATATCAATTTCCGTAAAATGGATTTTTCCATTACAATTTTTGTATAATATTCAACATTAGCAGCCGAAGGAGTTGATTCTACAAGACCTGTTATATAATATGCGCCACCAACTTCTTCCAAATTTTTCTTTTTCTTTAAACCTTCAATAACAGAAATCTGATCAATAGGAGAATTTTCATTAAACAGGTGCTCCATTGTTTTAAATATTAATTGGTGTGCATTTTTATAAAAAGCAGTATGATCGATATATTGGAATACTTTACTGACTGCCTCGGTATCCAACATCATTGCTCCCAAAACGGAAACTTCAGCTTCATCTGCATGTGGTGGCACTTTTAATATCTGGCTATTTACTTTTTCTTTGGCCAAATTTATTCTCCGCTTATTTCTTTATATAGTTTTTCAATTTTTTGAAAATCTACCCATGTTGGCTTTTTAAAACTTTGGTTATGAAGCAAAGCTGCAGGATGATATGTTACTATAACATCTATATCTTTGTATTGCCATATTTTTTTCCGCATGTTTTGTAATTTTTCTTCAGTTTTCAACAAAATCTGTCCTGCTGTTTTTCCCAGGCATACAATTAATTTTGGTTTAATTAATTCAATTTGTTGCTCAAGAAAAAATTTACAGGCATCTTTTTCAGCTACATGGGGATTTTTATTGTCAGGAGTTTTACATTTTAATACATTAGTAACATACAATTGATTTCTGTTCAGATTAATTGCTTTCAAAATTTTATCTAATAGTTCTCCTGCTTCACCATTGAATGGTTTACCTACTTTATCATCTTCCGAACAAGGCAAATCGCCGATTAGCATTAAATCGGCATTTTCATTTCCTTCACCAAATACAGTATTTTCACGTACATTACACAAATCACATTTTTGACAAAATTCGACATCCTTTTTCAAAGTTGCCAAACTTAACTGTTTGGATTCAATATCAGGATGTAATGCCGGATTATCATTGGTTAAATAGTAATCTCCCGGATACAACTCCTGTTGCTGTGAAAAATATTGTTTTATTTTTTCCTGTACTTCAATCATTAATTGCTTAATTATTTTTTATTAGTTTTATTATCCCCTGAGCAATATTTCTTTTGGTATCTTTTTTCAGGAAAGTTTCCATTCCCTTTGCAGAAAAAACCGTCACCTCGTTGGTTTCTGTTTCAAAAGCAACACCCTTTTTGGAAGGATCATTCCAGACAATATAATCAAGATTTTTAGACTTCATTTTTTCTATAGATCTTCTTTTACCATTTTCCATTTCCACACTAAATCCGATTATGCAGGTTTGTGGATTTAATTTCCTAAAGGCAGAAACAATATCCGGTGCTAATTTCAAATCAATTTTCTCAGGTATATTATTCTTCTTAATTTTATCTTTAGAAAATTCAAGTGGACACAAATCTTCCACAGCTGCTACCATAAAAAGATAATCAACATTATCGTTGTTGTCCAAAAGTGTTTTTTGAAGATCATTAGCCGATTCAATAGAAATTTTTTCCACTCCAAATGGCGTTGCCAGGTTTGTTGGTCCCGATATTAATGTCACTCTGGCTCCCTGCTTCACTGCCTCTGCAGCAACAGCATATCCCATTTTTCCGGATGAACGGTTTGAAATAAATCTAACAGGGTCAATATATTCACGTGTCGGGCCGGCAGTTACAATCACATTTTTTCCATCAAGTAATTTATTACCGGCTAATTTTGATTCGACTATTTCCAGAATTTTATACTCATCAGCCAATCTACCTTTACCACTGGTATTACAAGCCAATTCTCCTTCTTCACTATCAATAAAATCATAGGAGCGTTCTTTTAGAATTCTGATATTTTCTATTGTAGCGGGATTTTCCAGCATATTAACATTCATAGCAGGTGCGAAAACTGTTTTGTTTCCGGCGACCAGGATAATTGCACTTAATAAATCATCAGAAATTCCATGAGCTGCTTTTGCCAGAATATTTGCAGTTGCCGGTGCTACTAATACCATATCGGCTTCTACAGGTAAATCCACATGTCGGGTTCCTGACAATTCTTTGGGGAACATTTCACTAATCACTTTTTTCCCACTAAATGTCTCGAAGATCACAGGTGACATGAATTCAAGAGCAGATTTTGTCATTACCACCTGAACATCAGCGCCATAATCACTACATAATCGCCTTAATAAATAAGCGGATTTATATATTGCAATTCCGCCTGTCAATCCAAGGATTATTTTTTTACCTAATAAACTATTCACTTTGGTCAGTATCTGTTTTTATTTCTTTTTCCACTTCATCGGATTCATCTTCGGGATATCCATAGTCAATTTTTGAGCTCAACATCTCATCAACTGCAACAGTAACCGGTTTGTCAATCTCATCCCAGTTAATCATTTCTTCTTCATCGGGGGTTTCCTCAAAAGTTTCTTCAGCATTTTTTCCTAAAGATGGTAAAGGATTTTGAGCAACTCTAAGAGCATTAATCTGTTTCGCTCTTTTTGAAGCGACAACAATTAATTCGAAAATATCTTCCGATTGATCTCTTAATTTTGAAAAATCTATTGTATCTATCATTTTTTTCCTTCCTTAATTATTTTTAATATTTTTTCGGTTGTTTCATTTAATTTATTATTTATAATTCGATAATCGAATTGATCACTTATTTGTAATTCCTCCGGAAGTCTTGCCAATCTTTTTTGAATTGTTTCTTCATCCTCAGTACCTCGTTTTCTTAACCTTTTAATTAATTCTTCATTTGTCGGTGGAAGTAAAAAGACAGTTGTTGTATTGTCCGGAAACATTTTTTTTATATTTAAAGCACCTTTTACATCTATATCTAATAGTAAATTTTTTTTCAAATCAATGGCTTCCTGTAAAGTAGACTTTAAAGTTCCATAATAATTTTCAAAAACCATTTCCCATTCTACTAACTTATTTTCAATTATATATTTTTCAAATGTTTCTTTGGTCACAAAATGGTATTCAATACCATCAATTTCTGCTCCCCGTGGCTTCCTGGTTGTACATGATACTGAAAACTCAAAACAAATATCAGATTTCAATAATTCGCCACAAACAGTTGTTTTCCCAGTTCCTGATGGTGCAGCAATCGGTAATAGCAATCCATTTCCTATCATAAAATATTTTGCGCCTGTTCTCTGATTTTTTCAAGTTCATTTTTAACATCAACAACTTTATGTGAAATTTCTGCACTTTCACACTTTGAGCCAATTGTTGTTACTTCCCGATTCATTTCCTGTAGAATGAAGGTCATCTTTTTTCCAATATCATCGGAATTATCCAAATATTTTCTGAATTGTTGGATATGACTAAAAAGACGAGTGCATTCCTCAGTGATATCCATTTTTTTTGAAATAATGGCTGCTTCCTGAATTACTCTATCTTCATTAATATCAATATCAGCACAAATTTCTTTCAGGTAATTACAATATTTCTGATAATTTTCATTTTTATTCTGATTGGATTCATTATTAATTTCTTGGATAGTATCTTCTATTTTAACAAGCCGATCAATAATATCATTAGCAAGATGTTTTCCCTCTTCCAGTCTCATTTTTTGTAAATCTAAAATAGCATTTAGCATTGTTTTCTTAATTGCTATAAAAATTTTATTAATATTAGTTTCAGACATTTCAATTTTAACAGCATCCGGTAATTCTAATAAATGTTCTAATGAAATAGTTTGATCTAAATTTAATTTACTCCTCAAATTTTCAATTTTATCCAAATATTCTTTTACTAAAGATTCATTAATTACTACCTGTTCTGATTCTGTTTCAGATTTAGAATATTTTATAAAAACACTAATTCTGCCACGCACTAATTCTGTTTTTAATATTTTTTTTAATTCAGTACCATAACTTTCAAAAAAATCCGGCATTCTTAATAAAGTATCAAAAAAGCGATTATTTACTGCTTGGATTTCAACACTAATAGTTGCATCTCCATTCTGAAATTCGCTTTTCCCAAACCCTGTCATACTTTTTATCATTCACTAACTCCAATTTTCACAGACTATAAAAATTAAGTATCTATTATTACACTGTCAATAGTAAAGTAAATTTTTATTTAATAATTATCAAGTAGTTATAAAATATTTTTTTCTCAATATTTATACTTCTCCTCTAAAATTCAGGTAAATATTAATATTTTATTTTAATTTGTTTTTTTTTATTATATTTAGAACACTTCTTGAAATCTTAACTGGTTTTTAATTATATTTAAAGGGTGAAAAAAAATGTAATCAAGTAAAATAAACAAAAAGGATCCCTGAGTGAAACTAAGCACATTAAATAATGAACAACTTCTGGAAGTACTATCTGTTTTCAGCGCCCGCTCTCTTGATAGTATTCTAGAAAAAAGCGTAGAAATCATTCCTTCAGTTTTTAACTGGAAAGGCTGTTCTGTATTTCTTTATGATGAAGGAGATGATATTCTCAAATTAGCCAGAACCAGTGGATTATCTTCAAACAAATCACGGGAAGTCACCTACAAAAGAAATGAGGGATTAACCGGATGGGTATTTAATAATCAGGAACCTCTATTAATTCGTGATCTGGATAAAAAAACAAATGAAGATCTCAAAAGTCTGGATGTTCAGCTTGAGTGGAAGGGCAAATTCAGCGAGTCTAACCAAAATAAAGCAAAATCCTTTATGGCAGTACCTATGAAATCTCAAAACGGAAAATTTATTGGATTAATGAGAAGCGCTTCTGATTTACATAATTTTAACAAATCAGATTTAGATGTATTCCTCCTAATTTCCCGTTTGGTTGCTATGGCGATTGAAAATGCCGAACTATTAAAAAAAGAAAAAAGAAAAACCAACTATCTTGAACTTTTAATGAATGTTGGAACTCAGATTCTATCTTTCACAGATATAAAAGACTTATTAGATTTTGTTGCTGAAAATACCGCCAAAACCATTTCATCAGAAACCTGTGAAATTTATCTCAGGAAAAAAGAGGACAAAAACAGTTTGATTTTGATTGGTGGTTACGGCATACCGAAAGAATTAATTAATGTCGCCAGCCATACTGTCGGTGAAGGGCTTACCGGAACTATTGTTAAAGAAAATAGAACTATTCGTTCAAAAAACGTTCTGCTTTTACCGGAATATAAAGGTAAATACAGAAATGCTATTAAAAGCCATTTAAAATTTGGCGACCGTTTGACATTTATGGGAATGCCGATAAAAATTAAAAAAACTACAGTAGGTGCAATCAAACTATACAACAAAATTTCAAATACTGATACCGGAAAATATTTTACCAAAAATGACGAGCATTACCTTAGAATATTATCTGATATGATTTCAGTAGCAATAGAAAATGTAGATTATGTTGACACAATGAAACTCAGTGCTGTTAAAACCATGAAAAGACAACGGCTAACAGCACTTGGTACCCTTGCTATGAGAATACCTAATGATGTAGTAAATCCTCTTACAGAGGCACAGTTAGGGATAAACAACATTATTCAAAAAAGTAAAAAAAATAAAGATATTCCAAAAGAAAATTTAATTGAGCGTCTTTTAATGATTAAAACAAACCTCCAGCAAGTAGCAGGTGAAGTGCGTGTATTACAGGAATTCTCAACCCGGGCTGGATTTATTCATGTAAAAAGAACCTGGAAGGAATTATTAGATGAAAGTATGCTATTTTTAACCAGCGATTTTACTGCAAAAAAAATAAATATCAAGAGGGACAAAGAAAATGAAAATCAATTACCGGAAATTTCAGTAGATCCAAATGAAATTATAGAAGTTTTAATATCCTTAATTTCTTTGATAATTTCCAGATTCGAACATTATGGTTCCACAATTCAAATTAATGTCAGAATTACTCCAGATAAATTGCTTGTAACCAATATCATTGGTATAAATAATAAAGATGGAGTAAAAATATCAAGTAAATCTGTGGAAAATATGTTGGGGGATAGTAAAGACTATAGTCCAAATCAATTTTCCTTAGAAGTAATAAATGAAATAATCACATCCAGTTATCAGGGCGATATCAAATTTAATGAAAGCGATTCGTTTTCTCGTGTTGTGCTGGAATTACCTTTAGAAAGATATTAAATGTTTTACAAAGACCTTTTATTAGTTGACGACAGTGAACCTTTTTGTATGAGTATTCAGGAAATGCTCGATGAAAATGGTTGGACTTCAGAATACTTTACTGATCCAGCAGAGGGGCTGAATACTCTTAAGGATAAAAACTTCCGGGTCATCCTTCTTGATTTGAAAATGCCGAACATGTCGGGCCTCGATTTTTTACGACAAATGGAAACCCAAAAGCTGATGGGGAAAAATTATGTTATAGTATTAACCGGTGAAATTACCATAGAAAATGCTGTAGATTCATTGCGTCTTGGTGCGAAAGATTTTATTCAAAAACATGTAGTTGTAGAATATACTGATCTGTTTTTCGAAAGAATTGAAAAAGGATTCGAATGGCAAAATGAGAGATTGAGAAATGAAAAACTCAATGAAGAAAGAAAACAAGCCATCCAGGAAAGCCAGTTAATTGTAAAGAGTATTGGTCATGACATGTCTGGCAGTTATTATGCTTCATTGATGCTTCGACTCCAGATGCTAAATAAAAAAGTCGAAAAAATAAAAAATGAAACTGATAATCTTTATTCAATTATTCCAGAAGCAAGTATATCTGAAAGTATTAAACAAGAACTGGAAGAAAACAAAAAACTTATCTCGAATCTTGCTACTGATACAATTGAAAAAGGTAAAAGTATAATAACACTAATGGATTTTTTTAAAGAATTAGGGAAAAAACTAAAAGAACTCGGATCTGCTATAGACCTTGAAAAAACACATAAAGAAGAAGTAGACTTAAATAATTTACTTAAAACCGCAATTCATCTTTATATGGACTCAAGAGTCCAGGAAAATCCAGAAGTAATAATAAATGAAAAATATACAGAAACATCTTTGAAAATGTCTGCCAGCAAAGAAGATCTTTTCAGGGTTTTTATCAATATTATTGAAAATGCCTATAAATCAATGGATGGAAAAGGAACACTATCTACGGTAACAAATTATGAAAATGGATATGCCAATTTAGAAATTAGCGATTCAGGTTGTGGTATTTCTCCTGAAAATCTTGAAAAAATTTGGCGGCCGGATTATACAAAATGGCAGGGAAAGCAGGGAACCGGCCTGGGTCTGATGATCTGTAAAAAAGTTATTGAAAACCATGAGGGTACTATAAAAGCAGAAAGCAAGGTTGGTAAAGGGACAACTTTTAAAATAAAATTTAAATTATAAGCGAAAGGACAATTATGGAAAAACAGAAAATATTATTAGTCGATGATAAAGCACTGTTAAGAGATGCTTTGATTGAATATCTGGGTTCAGAAGAATTCTCAACAGATGAAGCAGTAGATGGTGAAAAAGCTCTGGAATTATTCAAAACAAATGATTATAATGCCGTTATTTTAGATCACAATTTACCAGGTATGGATGGATTAAAAGTTTTAAAACTAATGAAACAATTAAAACCAAATGTTCCCGTAATAGGCTTGACTGGAGAATTATCTATCCAGGTCAGAGATGATTATCTTTCAGCCGGAGCCTATGATATCCATACCAAATCAGCAATTTATGAAAAACTCATTCCAACCCTGAAAAATGCCCTGTCTGGTGAAAAAATGGAAGTTTCAAAAGAACAACCAAACCTGGAAAATTTGGCTGAAACACTTAAAAAAGAAGGTCGGTGGGAAGAATCAGCAATGTATTTGAAAGAAGCCGGTATTGAACAAAGAACTAAAGGAAACATAGAAAAGGCTAATGAATACTTCGAAGAATCAATCGGACGCTATATCCGTGCCGGAAGACGCTCAAAAGCCCAGGAAGTCGAAACTCTGATTCAGGAATAAAATACGTCTAAACAGACCACGGGATATTTTATGTGGTAACAAAACAAACTTAAAAAAAATGTTCCCTCATATGTGGAACATTTTTTTTATCATTTACATTCATGTATTATCAGAAAACATATCTTCTAGAAATCCATACCCAGTGAAAAATAATATTGCGGATCATGTATTGTATGCAGATCAAATCTCCAGGCAATATCTATTTTTAATAAAAAATATCCAAAAAATAGTCTGGTTCCGAATCCATATCCTCCAACCAGGTCATCCATAATTAAATCATTACCGGCTGTTCTGGTAAAAGGATGAAAATTACTATCATGCCAGGCTGAACCAATATCAAGGAAAGTAACTCCTTGAATTCCACCGGTTATAAGTGGAATTGGCCAACCCAACTGGAGATATTTTATAAAGGGATAACGGAATTCAAAGTTAGTCAGAAAATACCTTGTTCCTTCTCTTTCATAATACCTGGCTCCTCGCAAAGGGGTTATAAACCGAGAAAAATAAATATCTTCTGCATTACTAAAATTATGATAATGTTTAAATTTTTGATTTATCCAATTTGTTTCTCCACCCAGGAAAAAACGCTGAGCATTCTTACCTTCACTTATTCCACCACTGAAACGTAAAGCAAAGGAATATTCCCTGTTTAGTTTAAAATAGCGACGAAAATCTAGATTTAATGATACAAATTCCAGACTGTTTTTATTATACCTTGGACTACCAGTAAGATCAGCTCTGGCTCGCCAGCCATCAATAGGATAAAAATATGCCCAAAGAGTGTTATCAAAAACCCAGGAAGCCTGTGGCAAAATTGTGTGAATTTTGGTCTCTTGAAGAGTTTGACTAGTTAAAATATCAATTAAATTTTGCTCAACATTGTACAGAGTTAAACCATATTCCAGCCTTGTAAATTTGGATAAAGGTCGCGAAAATGATGTACTTGCTCCATAATTTCTTAACCGCCACATGGAATAATATCCAGAAGAATAAAAATTAGCAGAGTGAAAAGCTGAAAAATAAATATTAGTTTTATTTGTTAAATATTGATAACTGAGATAATAGTCACTATTTTCCAAATCAAGATACATTTCAGTTCCAAACAAAATACGATGATTACCTAAAACATCACTAAAAGAAAAAACAGTCGTTCCCTGAAAACCCCAAAAAGTACTATATCCGGCCCGATTATCGACCAAATCAAGAGACAACTTGGTTTTATATTCATTTACAACAAATTCGCCCTCTTTTGTTTGATAATTAACAGAATCCAATTTTTCAACTAAATCTTTTTCCGAATCATAGGGACTTTCATTGGACTCTTTCCATTCATCATATCCAGGTGCAAAAATATAATTTGAATAGGATTTTTCCTCTTCAATTTTCCGTGTAACAGAAAATTTTTCATCTTTCTTGATTTCTAATTCTCCTTTTTCTGCCCACTGTTCCCATACTTTTGGCCGCTTGGAAACAAATCCCGTAGGGGCAATAATCAAAGAATCACTGCTTCTACCCATCGGATTACTGATTGAATAAATATCCCATCCCTGATCTGAGTACCCGGCAAAAACCAGCCTTGTATCATCATAGTTCATTGATGGTTGAAATGCGCCAGTAAGGACATTTGACAATGCTGTAAGTTTATTAGTTTCTAAGTTTAATGTATAAAAATTTGTGATCCCGCTTTCATCAGAGCAAAATAATATTTCGTTTTTTTGTTTCATCCAGATCGGGCTATCTTCTTCGTAAGGACTATTTGTTACCCTATGGATTTCTTTTGACTCTGAATCTAAAATAAACAAATCCTTTTGATGATAGTTAATCCTAGAAATATCTTTTGATAATTTAAATTTTTTAATTTCACCATCACATCCTCTTTGAGAAGAAAAAATTATTTTTGACCCGTCAGGTGACCATGAAGGCTCAAAATCCGAAAAAATATCATCAGTAAATTGTTCCAATCGATCTTCTTTAATATGATAACAATAAACATCTGTATAATATTGTTTCAATCCGATAAATGCTATTTTATCTCCCTCTGGTGACCAGGCTGCAGAAAAAATTTCTTCTAAATTATCAAATGTTTTTTTCTTTATATCTCCTGTTTCCACATTAACCATTATGAGTGCATCTGTATTTCCACTTTTTGTCGCTAATACAAGTTCTTTCCCATCCGGAGACCAACTTAATCTTGGATTTAGCCATTTTATCTCTTCCAAATCAGGAGATTTTTGACCACGAACAACTCTTTTTAAAATTTCACCATCTCGGGCTGAAGCAAGATAAATATCTGCATATCCATTCCTATCGGAAATAAATGCAATTTTTTCTCCGTTTGGAGAAATAGCCGGAGCAGTATTAAAATGATTTTTTAATTTTTTATGGTCGGTAATACGAATGGCAATACTTTCCAGTTCATCCCTATCAGCAACTTCCGGCCAATATTCACGTCTTAGCCATTTATGCCATTCTTCTGATAATTCCTCAGTATCCATACCAATACATGCTTCAAAACCTTTATCAACATTTTTTTTACTTTTTATAGTGCGCCATATTTCTCCAATTTTTTCTTCACCATATTTCTGCGAAATAAACTGGTAAACAGATTGACCACCTTTATATGCCATATAATAATCCAAATATTTGATATCAGGAATATTATTGCTCATGGCTATATCACGAAGCATAAGGTCGGCATGTGTATCCCAATTCCATGACAAATATTCAGCCAAACCTTCATTCATCCATAAAGGTATGTTTAATTGCACTCGCCCTGAAATAACACTTTGAATATTACCACCATAAACCATATCATTTACAACAACATGTACCAATTCATGTTTTATTACATGCCAAAAGCCATGATAATCTCCCTCAAAAGCAACTACCGCTCTATTTTTAAAAAGTTCTGTAAACCCACCTATTCCCTCTGTCATATAACTCAAAGTAACATTAGTCTGCTGAAAATCATTATGAGAATTGTAAATCAATAAGGCTGTTCGCTTATTTACTTCCCATTTTAAAACATTCTGAATCCGTTTAAATTGTCTTTCCGCAATTGGTGCTGCAAACTTTGCTAACTCTTCACCACCTTCATAAAAAAATATATCCAGATGCTCTGTTTGAATATAATTCCAGTCAAATTCGTCATAGCAAACTTTATTTTTTCCATATTGCCCGTTTGCAAATGATATTAAAAATAAAATTAAAAATAACACTATGTTTTTTTTAATGTTATATGCCTTCATGTTCCATCACCTTTACTTCCAAACTAAATAATAAAATATTTTAATCTACAGTATTCGCTGTATTTCATTAATATCATTATCGGTAAGTCTGCCTAATTTTTTAAGTATTATTGCTAAATTAATTGTAGCAAATTTCATCTTTATAATCGCGGGTTTAGCCAACCCGGCTTCTTTCCATTCCTTAATGGAAATTCCTCCGCCATTTTTAATATTACTGGTAATAAATAAAATTACTACCTGCCCAGCCTGGTTATATTCCTGAGGTGAAATGATCAAAGCAGGTCTTTTGCTTTGACTATTATTTTTTGTAAATGGAAAATTTACAAGAACAATGTCCCATTTTTTATAATTCGTTATAGATTTCATCTTCTTCATTATCCCATTCTAAAAATGATGCTTCTGAAATTTTGATTATATCCTCTAAATGATCACTTTTGACAATATTATTGATTTTAATTTTATTCTTTTCAATATATCCATCAATTAATTCACCGACTAACCCTCCGATGGTTTTACCTTCTATTGATGCAATAACTTTCAAAGATTTTTTCTTCTGGTCATCAAGTCTTATACTCATTACTCCCATTCCATCCTCCAATATTTTTTAATCTAAATTAAAAAAATGTTTAAGGTTCTTCCCAAATTCCTCAACATCTTTTTCGTTCAATTTTCCAAAAGGTTCCAACCTTCGTCTATTAACAGTAGCAAAATTCATTCTAATCATTGAAGGCTTAGGTAATTTTGCTTTTTGCCATTCCCAAATCATATAATCTCCATACAATTTATTAACAGAAAGATTACTTGTAATATTTACAATTACAATGTCATTATTTTGATTATAGGAAGCCGGGGAAATAATAAGTGCCGGTCTTTTTTTCATCTGGCCGGGCATAGGAAAAGTGACGAGAACAATATCCCATTTATCGAAAGAAATATCATTTTTGCTATTTTTCATTTTACAAATCTCCTTTATATTGTACTACATGTAGATTTTATTACATTCATATCAATAATTCAACCTTATTTTTATTTTTTATTAAATCATACTATCTAAACCTATCAACTGCCTGTATAATCTTTTTGAAATTAATGCTCTGGCGTTACCCGGATTATTTCCAAAACTCGCGGTTTATATTCTATAGCAATATTATGTTGACAGTTTAAATAAGAATAAATATATTGAATTAACTCTTTGAAAGTATTTGAAATAAAAAATAACTCCTCATTAATAAGCGACTGTCTATGAAAAAACATTTCCCCCTTTCTATAATAATTATGCTGTTTTTCATTAATTACACCCAGGCTCAAATAAATACTGGTCTGCCGGAAGATGCTATAACTTCCTTAAAAATTGTTGAAAAACAGGTAAAAATTAAAAAATTAACACTCGGTATTGATACGGGATTTATTCCTGCTATCAGTTATAATATGAAACATTTTTGGAATAACGGCTCCTCGGTTTCATATTACCTGGGTATTAATAATATTTTTAATAATGATAATTTCGTGATGAATCTGGGAGTTGAATCGGGTCATTATACATTTAAAGCCAAAGAAAAATTAAAAGATCTGGTAGGTACTCCTATTTTTGTCTATTCAGAATTAGACCTGGCGCGAATATGGCGTTTGCCAAAATTTATTATAATGGATGGAGGATTGGATTTTGGGATCCATTTGCAAGATGAAAAGGAATCTTTCACAAGTATGGGATTTGCAGCGCGTTATAAAACAGGGATCAACCTGATGAACCTATTTTCTGTGTATTGCTCATTCAGAGCCGTTGAAATGTATCCGGGTGACAATGCTCCATTTCAAAGCACAATCCAATGGTCAACAGTTAAATTTGGAATGGAAATTAACCTATTTTAATCTTAATTATTCACAAATTACTGCTATGTCGTCACTCCAAAAATAAAACCTTTTAAAATAATCGGGCATAAAAACAAATTTTGATTAATAGTTTTGTTGACTTTATTTTTTTATCTGAATATTTTCATGTCCTTGTGGTAATGAATATTTCAGGCTATTTTATTTTCCACAATCTTGTTGTAAATAAATTTACAGAAAACTCCAACCCTTTGGAACTTTTGATAAATATAGAATGAGTGAATCCCAAAGCCCAATCAAAATGAAAAAAACCACGATGATAGCCGCTTCCGAAATTTAAAGATCGATGATCCTTTCCTCCAAATGCAACTCCAATCCGTAATGGCGTATGAGGAAAATGAGTTGTCTCGACTCCGGCACAGAATTTCCATGATCCAAAAGAAAATAAGCGATCTTCAAAGCCTGCCACAAAATCTATTGCTAATACTGATTCTTCCTGAATATCTTTCGAAACACTAAATCGTACCAAAGATGGATAGCGGATACTCATATTATTATGATTTTCTATTGTTGTATTCTCACTTTTAAAGATCTCATCATAACCGGCACCGGCAAAAAACTTTTCAAAACTAGCGCTATCAATTTCAAAATCCACCTGGTAAAACTTACCATCCCACGGAAGAATCTTTTCTGCATCAATCATTCTGGTGATAACCGTTTCTTTGCCAAAATTTATATTTGCAAATAAGTTGGTTATTGAAACGCCAAATCGGAATCCATTAATTTTTTCAGTATTAACTCCGATATCAATTCCAAAACCATGTCCACCAATTTTCTGCTCAAATAAATAATGGCCATTCCCATTTATCCCACTTTCAAAACTGGTTGTTATTGAGCCATAAGATGAATCCGGATCAAGACCAAAAAATGCTCCTCCCATTAGATATTTCAGAGATAAACCCACATTAAAGTTTTTAACCGGAATCGCAAAAGAATATGCCCACTGTGCAATAGCCAGGGTTTCTTCTGAAAAATCTAAATCCAATTCCCGATCTAATGGATTTCCATCAAAAAGAAAATAAATCAATCCTCTGGGCAATCCCAAATCTCCAATCACAATTATATCTGAAGTTATTGCTTTATTAACTGAAGAATAATTAATCAGAGGAAGCGAAAAGTGAAAATCTGAAAAAATCCGCCATCCATTTTTAGGCAAATTGGTTAAAAACTCGTTTTTTAATTTCCCATTATCGGCTTCAAAATTTTTCCCGTTATATTTCTGATATTCAGATAAAGATAAAAAATTATTGGAAAATCCAAAATTCAAACCGCCCAAAGAGCGATAACTTTTATAACGATCATGGATAGCCAGATTTGCCGGATTATAATCTATACAAAAATATCCACGCGACATCAATCCATAAGCCCCGGCCAAGGCCATTCCACGGGGATCACGACGAGTCTGCGCATTTATTCCAACAGATATAACTGTCATTAATATTACAAATTGGAAAAATTTAATCAAGATCAATGTCCATTTGTGGTTATTCTGGATAAATTATCAATTTCAAGAGTATCGGAAGACTCGTCATTGTCAAGGCCAATAAACTTTCCGGCTTCCATGGTGACACTTATTAAAGTAAGAATTTTTATTTCATCGCTGAGTTTAACTGTCACATAATCTTCTGTACCAATTAAATAAACTCTCGGCCTGATATAATGCACTTTGTCTTCTAAAATTGATTCAAAGGTTAAAGAATCCAAATTGCTATGCTGATTCAATATTGACGGAATTTTCACACTTCCATCCTGATTAAATTCATTGGGTTTTGGCAATTCAATACTAACCAGAGTGTCAATTTTTATATGTATCAGACCGGTATCAGTATCTGCAAATAATGAATCTCCAATCCAATTATACCCGGAATCAGCTGTACTGCTATCCATAGGAAAATAATCAAAATCTGAAATTAAAATCTCGATTATACAGGCCAGTGGAAAATTATTTTCTACTTTACTAATAACTTTTGCTTCAATAAATCCGGAGCGAAGTTTTTCAGCAATTTGGCTGCTGATTGGATTAAAGGTGGTAGAACTTACAGGAATAAAAGTAAGTGGATCCAGTTTTAATTTAAAAGGTACAGTAATTTCATAATTCCCCCAAAAGGATTTTCCAACTTGTAATTTTGATGTATCATTTGCAGGTATCGATGCATCACCATCTACCATAATTGAATCCGGCATAAGGTTGAATACAGGAGCGATATCTATTGATACTGATGATTCTGCAACCGGATTCGTATCGCTGGCTTTATTAATTGTTTGGATAATTTCAATAATTTCGGGCTCATAACCAGTGCGATAACCACCGATCTCAAGATTAAGATCAGTACTTGCCTGGATTTCACTATTTAATTTCAAATTAAGGAACACATTTCCAAAATCAATGCCACTAAAACCAGTGGGAATGTCTTCAATTGTTATCGGCGGAATTGCAAAAGATTCATTAAAAAATCCCACAATTTCTGAAAATTGCATTATTGCCACATTAATATTAATATCCAAACTCTGATCGAGAGAAGAAAGGGGTATTGTAGTCACTGTATCTCCAACATCAGGAACCAGGTTTACAAAAGTCTGAACAATTATTGAATCAACAATAGTACTGGCATCAGAATTTCTTAAAGTATCATTGTCCAGGCGTAAAATATCACTACCGCTAGTACCTGCAAAATATGTGTTATGAATATTCAACATACCGCTTGAACCGTAAAAATTCAAAAATGATATATCTAAATCAATATTTACCTGCATATCATTCTGAACCTGAAATGTTATCTGGTTTGTATCCGGTGAATCGCTAAGAACATCGGAATAAATTCCTCTTATAATTGTATTATTTGAACTTGGTATTGGTATTGACTGGGAAAGTTCTATAGGCTCGGGAATACCGGTAAAACTTTCTACACTATCTACAGCAAACCTGACAGCAACATCTACAAAAGGATCTGTTTCGGCTGGAATTAATAAAGGCTCTCCATCTGTTCCGGCAAAAATCGCACTAATTTGAATGGCTACCGAATCACTCATTTTTTTTCCAGCCAGGTTTCCTTCCTCACCTTTTGACCTGCTTTCTCCTGCCGGTATCTTATCAAAAAATAATTTAGAAATTGATTCTCCATCAATATTATATAATTCAATATTTACTGAATCTATATCCACAAGTAGTTCATTTGTAATTTCCGTGCTAAAAGTACCGGAGCCTATTGTCAGGTAGTCTACTCTTTTAAAATATGGCACACTGTATTTGTCAAAAATTTTGATCTTATGATTTTCATTGATCAAAGGCTCTCTTTGTAGAGAATCCAGGGTAACATCAAAACCAAAGGGCAAAGAAACTCCCGGCACATGGATATGATCTGACAATTTCATGATTTTACTAAATGTAGTGTCAAAAGAAATATCCGAGCCGCTTATTTCGGAAAACTCCTGGGAAAATGCAATATCCATTGCCGTTGGAACAACAAAAATATCCTTAGTTAAAGTTGTTGTATCAAGACTACCCTCAAAGAAAAACCAGAGTGAATCCGCCAAAGAATCACCAAAAATGTGATTAAGCGAATCCTGTAAATTTGCCAATGGCAAATTGGTATTGGCCAATGGAATGTTTATCGTCTGGTAAAATGTTGGTAAAGTTGGGGGTTTAATGGGATCAATTGTACAATTGCCAATAAGAAAAACAGAAATAATCAAAATATATGGAAATATCCATTTATATAACCTTTGTCCTAAATTCTTCATAAATTTTTTTTATCAATTTCTAATTATTTATTTTTAAACTTACCTGATGAAAAGCTGGCACCAATTGAAAAACTATAACCCTTTAATGTATGTAGCCATATTCCGTCATAAAATCCAACCGCCCAATCCAATTGAACCGGTCCAAATTGAAATCCACTCCCCAGGTCAATTTCCCAATCGGAAAGTCCTCCAACTGCCATGCCCATTCTTAATGGAAATTTAGGAAAATAGGAATATTCTGCTCCAAGGGCTGATCGCCATCCTTTCCAATAGTTTAGTTTATCCTCAAAGGAAGTTGTAAAATCCATTACTATTAACAAATCATCACTAAAATTTCGGGCAAATCCTATTTGAATAATTATTGGCAATTTTGTAGTAAATGCAATACTGCTGTCGATAATTTCAGAACTGCTTGTAAAATAATCTTTATAACTGCTATCTCCCTGAAAAAAGCCATTTTGTTCAGCATCATTTACATTATCCATATGAAATGAGTATTTAAATATTTCACCACTCATAGGTAACTGAACATCTGTATTCCAGGTTTTAAACTGATTTCCCATAAATTCCAAAGCTCTTTCACCCATTTTTCCAGGTGTAAGATTTTGTTTATTCCATTCTATTTTCGCACCAATATTTTTAATAGCTATAGAAATATCTGTACCAAAAACATCCTTTGTCATGAATCCAAAATCGGCACTAAATCCTCGTCCAAGGTTTGAAGTACGAAAATATAAATCCCCGCTACCGTCGAGCACAAAATTTGTTGTATCTGCTATGATATACCCACCACTCCGGCTTGGGTCAACCCCATAATACCCCAACCCCTGGATATATTTTAAAGTAAATCCCAGAGCGAGATTGTTATATGGAATTCCCATGGAAAATCCATATTCGGCGGCCATCATTGATTCAAGACGCAAATTGATGTCGTATTTTTTCCCTTTTTGGAAATTTCCAAAAACCAAATCAAGAGTAGGCCGATCAACATAATAATCACCAATATAGAGCAGGTTTGTTGTAAAGGCTTTGTTTCCAATTGAAAAATTCAATAATGGTAAGGGGAAATTTTGTCCAAAGTTTATTTGCCAGCCTTTTAAAGGCAAATCATCAATAAATTCCGATTGTAATTCACCATTATTCGCTGTTAAATCCTTACCACCATATTTTCCATTAATTGCCAGTGAATAAAAATTATTGGTAGCGAATTTTGACCAACCGCCAATCTCATAATAATTCCTATATTCGCCGGGGAAAGCTAAACCAGCCGGGTTATAAGCCGCACATTTATAGCCTTTTGCAATGGTAGAATATGCCCCTCCAAGCCCCTTTGCTCTGGGATAATAGATAGATTGAGAAAACAGATAAGAAATTGTGAAAAAACCAAATATTAAAAAGGCTTTTAAATAATTTCTTAAATTTTTTATAATTGATCTCAATACATTTATCCTGTAATTAAAGTTGTATCCGAAGTATCCGGAGATTCCGGTGTTAAGGCCTTTGGATCAAAGAGTACATTCAAATAGGATTTAATTCTAAAAAATTCATTCGTATTTATGGAAAACGGAATGGAGTCCGGATTGGATAATTTAAAAGCAGGCATGATATACATTGTATCTAATAATAGCGAAACAACACTGGAATCAGAATAAAACATTTGTTGAGAATATCCCGGATTTATTAACTGAACATCCTCCCATTCACCCTTAGGTAATTCGATTTCCGCAAGCGTATCAAATTTGACAAGAGTTGTTTCATCACTAACATGAAACAAAGAATCCATTGTGGGATTCCAGTAAAAATCAACCCGATTTGAAATATATGCTGAATCAAATTTTACCAACGGGAAATTACCGGCAATAAGATAAATATATCCGGGTAATCGCATACTGTTTTCTACTTCCATATCAAAAGCAACTCCATTTTGAGATTTGCATAAATTTGATCTGGTTAAAGAATCTTTGATAAAAATCTCATTGGGATTACCGGATATTATATTTATTTCATCAAAAAACATAAAGGATAATGGGGCACTAATTTCATATTTTGCATCAATCCCTATACTGTTTATTCCCCCGGAGATATATTCTTTTTGCTCTAAAATCGGAATGGAAAATACTGTCAAACTATCTGGCAAACGGGATAGAATTTTAGAAATATCCATTTTTAATGTATCAATAAGCAAACTTACTGTAGTATCTTTCCGGACGTCGGTGAATCCATCTTTCCTTCCAACAATACTGATTATCTGGTTTTTAATATCAGGGTGAGAAGAATTATTAAAGACCATAATAATCTCTGTGGAATCGAAATCTACACCATTTTCAAGAAGAGGAATTTTTTCAAATTTACGGGCGGATATTTTCTCAGACAAATAACTTGTTCCGAAAAAAGAAGTGAGAGTGAGTGGACTAACTTCTATTGATATTGATAACTCCTGGGTTAATTCTTCAACGGGAGTTGCCAGGGAATCATTAATATTCAAAAGTATCGAAAATGTAAGTGAATCCAATAAAGTTATTCCATCATTAACAAGAGAATCAGCTCTGACACTCAAATTAAAATTAGTCGAATCACTTCCTACAGGTAACAAAATTTCCACTATTTCTAAAGTGTCACTAATTCTGTCTTTAAAATTTTCACAAGTAATAGTTAATTGGATAGGATTACTTAGAGTGTCACTTAATTCTACCTGGAAGTTTATCCGATTTGCTGGTGACATATCAATTTTACCGGAAATGAGTTGTGGTTTTAAAAAATTTGTTTTTTCAGCTATTATAAATTGAATTGGGCTGACATTCCCACTTGTATCAACAGTAATATTAGCAAAGTTTGTATCAGCAGACAAACTGTGTGCTGGTAAATTCCATTCAGAGGTGCTGAAATTAAGAGTTGCCTGATGTGAATCCTGTAAAGTAAAATGAATATTACCTGTGGAATCAGCAAATAATGGATTCTGTTCAGCATCTGATGAATCCGAAATCAGATCTGCTAATTCATAAGTTTGATCAAACAGAGGAATAATTAATCGTGAATTCCATCTTGCAGGTAATTGTAAAGATGTTGGCTTTTCAAATTCACAACTAAGAGTACCACCTAATACTATAATAATTATTAATAATATAAATCGAAATTTCATTTGCCCTCATTACTAAACAGTAATCTCTCGATTCAAAAGACATTGCTTGCGAACTTTGTAATCTATATTTTCAAAATTCTTAATAACAAGTTATAAGATAAAATTTAAAACAGATAATATCAACATAATTTGTAAAAAACCAAATTCTTATAAAGTTGGGAAAAAATATAAATTATTATATTGAAATTTTCACAAACAATAAATTTTATTTTATTTTCAAAAGGATAATTAAAAAAATTTATTCTGTTTATATTTCTGAACCTTATTTATAAGCTATAATCCCTATTCAAAATCCTTTTTTAAATAATTTAATGTTTTTATTTGTATCTGGTTTTTTATTTTATCTTCAAATTCTTTTGCAGCATTATGCCCATACATCTTTAACATATGATTTAAAGCAACGGTCTCAGCAATAACAGTTACGTTTTTCCCGGGAAATATTGGCAGTTGGATTATCGGAGTTTTAACATCAATGATCTTGGTGAATTTTTCCATAGATCCGATTCTTTCATAATTTTTGAGTTTACTCCAATCCTGAAGTTCTACCTGGACTTCGACTCTCTTTTGTTTTCTGATTCCACGAACGCCAAACATTGTTCCAACATCAATAATACCTAATCCCCGAATTTCAATATGATGCTCCAACAGTGAAGTTCCCATCCCAATTATAACGTTATCTGCCCGTCGGATTACTTTGACAAGATCATCGGCTACCAAACGATGACCACGCTCTACAAGGTCCAGTGCAACTTCACTTTTCCCAATTCCACTTCGGCCGGTAATCAGCAAACCAACACCATACACATCTACCAAAGAACCATGCATAAGGCAGGATGGAGCCAGATTCCAGTCAAGATATTCCATCAACAGACCTATTAACGTGCTTGTCAGCAATTGGGTCTTGAAAAGCGGTATTTTATATTTATCCGCAATTTCAACAACTCCTTCAGGTGGTAATGTTCTATGAGCGAAAACTGCTGCCGGAATATCCTTTTTGAATAATTTTTCAAAAACTTTATAGGTATGTTCGTTTGAAATAGTATTGAGATAATGATTTTCTTTCATCCCAAATATTTGAATCCGATCCTTTTGAAAATATTCCCAAAATCCGGTTAATTCCAAACCCGGACGATTTATTTTCGTTGATGTAATAATTCGTTTATCATAAGCAACTTTATTGATTGGGATTAATTTAAATTTTTTATGATTCTCATTAAATAACTTTTCTATTGTCAGTGGCTCAATCATTATCTTTTAAACTTTCTATCAACATATTTTTTTAGTTGGGAAACCATTTTATCTACTGCACCGTCAATAGATTTAAAAATATCGTTAGTTAACTGAGTTGAATTAAAATCTTTCCCGGCAATATGTATATTAATTTCCGCCATTTCACCTTCTTTGGTTCGGTCTAAAATCATTTTACAGCTTACAATCCTGTCGTGGTATTTTATTAGCCTGTTAACTTCGTCCATTGCATATTCTTTGATTCTTTCTGAAGCTTCAAAATGTCTAATTGTAATGTCTGTATTCATTGTCATTCTCCCTTTATTATTCTCCATGAGGATGTGCTTGCTTATAAATCTCTTTCATTTTCCCTATTCTAATATGAGTATACAATTGAGTTGTTGACAAGCTACTATGCCCCAATAGGTCTTTTACGGCTTTCAAATCGGCCCCATTATCCAGTAAATGCGAAGCAAAAGAATGTCGCAGTACATGTGGACTAAGATGTTCCTGCTCCGATACTTTCTCCAATGCCTTTTTTATCATGTGTTGTACCATTTGCCTTGAAATCCTGGATTTTCTTTTACTAATAAATAAGGGGTCCTCATAATTCAGATCAGAGTATTCCTCCTTTCGGATATTAAGATAATTCTTTATTTTATTTTTAACAATTTCACTAAAAGGTACAATTCTCTCTTTTGAACCTTTACCAAAAACTTTTATAAGCATACGAGAAAAATTCAAATCTCCAATATTTAAAGAAACTAGTTCACTTAAGCGAATCCCGGTACTATAAAAAAGTTCCAAAATCGCAAGATTTCTGGCGCCTAAAAAATCATCCCCTTCAAATGAATCCATCACCTGAGTAATCTGTTCTTCTGATAATACAACAGGTAAATATTTGGGCTTTTTGGGTGTTTTTACTAAGGCTGCCGGATTTAATATTATGACTCCTTGCTTTATTAGAAATTTAAAAAAAGCTTTGACAGATGCAAGTTTTCTGGAAATAGAAGATATCTCCAACCCCATTTCCTGGAGCATTCCCAGAAAATGCCTGATGCCAATTTTATTCACTGTTTCCATTCTTAGTGGTACTTCATTGGCGTATTCTCCATAAAAAGAAAAAAATTGTTCTATATCTTTTTGGTAAGCCTCAATTGTATGTGGGGAATATCCACGTTCCTGTTTTAAAAATTTTACAAACTGGTCTAAATACTTTTCATTCTTCAAATGATTTTTGCTCCAGAATATCAAACATTTCTTTCATATCATTAGTATATGGTGCAATTATTTCGATTTTTTTTCCTAAGAATGGATGTAAAAAAGAAATTTTATAAGCATGCAACATCTGGCGTTTTACTCGGGCTCTGATAAGTTTTATCAAATCAATTTCCTGTTTTAAAAAGCCATCTAATAATATTTTCTTCTTTCCATAAACCGAATCTCCAATTACCGGATAACCAAGATGTTTTAAATGAACTCTCGCCTGATGAGTGCGGCCGGTTTTTAATACAAGTTTAAGAAATGAGCAGACATTATAGGTCTTTTTAACTTCAAATAATGTTAATGCAGGTTTTCCATGAGGAGAAACGCAAAAAGTCTTACGGTCATTTTTATCTCTGTCAATGGGAAATTCTATTTCACCTTCAAGTTTATTTGGAATTCCCCAACAAATTGTATGGTATTCTTTGTAAATCTTTCTGTCAGAAAACAGGGTACTTAGTTTCCAATGTGCTTCATCTGTCTTGGCAGCAACAATGACACCGGAAGTGTCTTTATCAAGACGATGTACCAATCCAGGGCGAAGATTACCACCGACGCTACTTAATTTTTCAGTATAAAATGCTAAGCCGTTTACCAGGGTACCGGATCTATTTCCAGCTCCCGGATGTACTATTATTCCGGGCTGTTTATTGATTGCAATATAGTATTCATCTTCATAAAGAATATTTAAATCCAACTCTTGCGGTATTATCTTATCATCTTCAAATTCCGGTAATATCAGATCAATAATGTCAGGTGGATTTGTTTTATATGACGGTTTTGATTTTTTATTATTTACCAAAACATGCTCATTAATAATCAAATCATGAATTTTTGATCGTGAAAGATAGTCAATTTTTTCGGATAAAAATTTATCCAAACGTTGATTATTATTAGTATCTACAGTATAATTTAATTTTGTATTTTTTTTATTCATTTAAACAGTTTTTAAAGTTTGTTTAAATATAATATTTTATGATACAGGTAATTTTTTATTATTATTTTGAATTAATTGATTTTTCAAATATTAAACTCATATTGAATAATTAAAAAAGCAGAATTAATTCTGTTATCTATATAAAAATATTGAATATTTTAAATAGATGCCACTTTTTTATTAATAACATCTATTTAAAATTAAAAATTTATTTTGGCTTTGTTTTGCAGGCAAAACAATGTTGAGTATGTGGTACTTCCTCGAGCCGTTCTTTTGGAATTAAATCACCACATTCAATACAAATGCCATAGACGCCATTATTTATTCTATCAATAGCATTACTAATATGCCCTAAGAATTTATTTTCTCTTGAGAGCCAAAGAAATGCTTTTTCACGTTCCTGTGAATCTGTTCCTACATCCGCCATGTGATATGAATAACTGGATTCAACATTTGATTTGCTTTCGCCTGACCTGTCATGCCCGATCACTCTTTCCAATCGTTCGATTTCTTTTATAGTTTCTTTACGTTTTTTAAGCATTAATTCTTTGAAATAGTCCAGATTTTTCTGACTCCACTTCTTTGCATTTTGTTTGTTCGCCATGCCATCTCCTAAATATTTATTATGCGGCTTATTGAGACTTTAAATTTCTCTTTTCCAACTTTAATATCTTTATCATATTCGCCCTGAGAAAATGAATGTTCAATATTATTCACTAATGTTTCAGTTTTAAAATATTCAATGTTTTCTTTGAGGGCTTCATCAAGTAAACTGATTGAATCAAAAGTAATATTTATTCTATCTTCAACCTGAAAATCAGCCTCTTTTCTCATTGTCTGTATTTGCCTGATAAAATCCCTTACCAGTCCTTCCCGTTTTAACTCTTCTGTTAATATTGTATCAATTGCTACAGAATAATCAGAATCAAAAGTTGTAGAAAAACCGTCTTTGTCTTTTCGTTCTACCAGAATGTCTTCAGCAGTTAAAAATATTTTTTCTTCTGCAACCTGTATCTCAACAGTTCCACCTTTTTCAATTTTTGGGGCAACTTCTGCTGGATTCAATTTACTGATTTGGGCTCTAATCAGGCCTACTTGTTTTTTATATTTATTCCCCAATACTGCAAAATTCGGTTTAATTACATAACTTGCCAAATGACTATCATCCTCAATAATCTCAATTTTTTTAACATTTAATTCCTCAATAATCTGAGTAGAAAAAATTTCAAAATCCTTTGCAGATATCTCGGGTGGTAGTTTGATCAGCAGTTTTTGTAACGGTTGTCTCACTTTAAGATTAACCTTATTTCTGGCAGCTCTGCCCATACTGACAATTTTAATTACACTATTAATGTTCCTGATTAATTTCTCATCAATCAATGATTCATCAACTTTTGGAAATTCATGCAAATGAATACTTTCCGGCGCCTCAGGATCAAGATTTCTAACAAGATTCTGATAAATTGCTTCAGTTATAAAGGGAGTTACCGGAGCCATGACTAAAATTATCCCTTTTAATGCTTCATAAAGTGTCTGGTAAGCACCCCATTTATCGTTATCATCTTCAGATTTCCAAAATCTACGCCTGCTTCTTCTTATGTACCAGTTGGAAAGATCTTCCAGAAAAATATTAAGTTGCTTCATTACACTGACAACAGAATAATTATCATAATCATATCTGCTTTTCTTTATTAATAAATTTAACCTGGCTAAAAGCCACAAATCAAGTTCAGAAAGATCTTTATATTCTACTTTATGTTTATCTTTTGAATAATTATCAAGTTCAGCATAAGTTGCAAAAAATGAATAGGAATTCCAAAGTGTTATCAAACGCTTTCGTACATCTGAAGCAACATGATAGCCAAAATTTAGGTTATTAAAAGGATTATGTGAAGCATATAACCAACGCATTACATCAACGCCCATTTTTTCTGCAGCTTCTTCAAACCAAATGGCGTTTCCGGCACTTTTGTGCATATCATCGCCTTTTTCATCTTTTACCAGGGCATGACCAAGAATAGTCAAAAATGGCGGTTTTTTCTCAAGTACAGTACTCATGGCCAGCAATGAATAAAACCAATTTCGGAATTGACCGGGTAAAGATTCGCAAATAAATTCAGCCGGAAACCATTCTTTCCAATAATCATGATCTGTTGTATAATGCAGGGTAGAATAGGGAACAATTCCGGCATCCAGCCATGGATTTCCAACATCCTCAACTCTATTCACCAGGCTACCACACTCGCAACGGATTTTGACTTTATCAATCCAGGGGCGATGAGGAGTATTTCCTTCGAATTCTTCCCAGCCTTCAACGGCTCTTTCTTTTAATTCCTCACGGCTACCTAATACAGTAATTTTTCCACAGTCCTGGCATTCATAAATTGGTAATGCTAAACCCCAATATCTTTTTTTGGAGATCATCCAGTCATGCATATTTTTTAGCCAATCCAATTCACGACTTAGACCGTATTCCGGAATCCAGCGAATTTGTTTTGTTACCTCCATCATATCCTGACGAACTTCGTCCATACTGATAAACCATTCATCAACCAGACGAAATACAAGTGGAGTTCCATGACGCCAGCAAATCGGATAACGGTGAGTATAAGGATCATAACTATATTTTATAGATTTTTCTTCTAAAATTTTCAAAATTGGTTTAAGCACGTCATCGACATTCATCCCTGTAAGCCAATCAAAGCCTTCCAGGTAATTACCAAATTGATCTAAAGGTGCAATAACTGACAAATCAAATTCTTTGCTTAACTGATGATCTTCCTGTCCACAGCCGGGCGCAATATGTACTATTCCTGTACCTTCGGTTTCAGTAATATCTTCCCAGAAAATAACTTTATGTTTTACATCTTTTTGAATAGGCAATTCATCAAAGGGGCCATTGTATTTCCAATTGAGCATTTCTTTTCCGATTAAAGACCCAACGATAGAATATTCACCTTTAATAATTTCTTCTCTGCCTTCAATTATGTAAAAAATTTCTTCACCCTGTTTTATCTTTAAATATGTTTTTTCAGGATGTACAGCAGCAGCAGTATTTGATGTAAGCGTCCAGGGAGTTGTTGTCCATACAAGCAGGAACTCATTCTTTTTATCAATTAATGGAAATTTAACAGTCACACTGGTATGGGTCATTTCTTTGTAACCTTCTGTCGCGATTTCATGTTCTGACAGAGCAGCTCCACACCTGGTACACCATGGCATAACATCATGGCCTTTATAAATCCAGCCTTTTTCATTACATTTTTTCAAAAATAGCCAGATTGTATAATTATTTTCCTCTGACATAGTATAATATGAATTATCCCAATCCATCCAATACCCAAGCCTTTTGGACTGTTCGGTTTGTATTTTTGAATATTTTATTACTCTCTCTTTACATTTATTTACAAAATTTTCTATGCCATATTCTTCAATGTCGGTTTTTGATTTAAAACCCAGTTGTTTTTCAACTTCTACTTCCACCCAAAGTCCCTGGCAATCAAAACCGTTTTGATAACGAGTTATGAATCCGTTCATGGCCTTATAACGCTGAAAAATATCTTTATAACTCCGTCCCCAGGCATGATGAACACCCATTGGATTATTAGCTGTGATAGGGCCATCCTGAAATGACCATTTTGGATTATCTTTATTTTTCTCAATTAATTTTTTAAAAATATCAGACTCTTCCCAGAAGTCTAGCATATCATGTTCAAGTTTAATAAAGTCAACATTTGGCTGAACCTTTTTAATCACTAAAATACCTCCTAACGGCGTACTATATTTAATATCAAATGAATAATCAAACTAATTATCAAGCAAGTAGTAACAGGAACATATAAGGAAAAACCACCCTTTTTAATCACAAAATCTCCTGGCAAATGACCTAACTTGCTGATAAATGGTATCATGCTGCCATAACTGACCAGCAGTCCTAGTATTATTACCAGCACTCCATAAATTATTACTGTTTTTCCAATTTGCGACATATTTTTTCAACTTACTTTTCATCTTCAGGTTAACTCTGAAGAGCTTAAAAATTTACATTAACGTCTTTAAAAAATCAACTAAAATGAAGAGCAAAAAATTCACTCTTAAAACAAATAATCTTTTTTGTTAATTTACAGAATAAGGGTATGAAATATTGGACCAATTTCAATGGCAATAACCGAACGAGTTTAGCAGACAACATCCTTTGCCGATTTATTTAGCCGGTATTATCCACAAATTTCTACCAATAAAACACTATGGCTCTTAGAATATTAATAATATTTAATGACTAAACTGAAGCTAAATTTAAAACCTATGAATTTTTCGATAGAATGCTCACTTTTTCCAATGTGATAAATATCATTTTAGATTTCATTCAATTTTTATTGGATTGAATGAAACTTGCTTAAATATTAATTGTTTAATAAATTAAATTGAAAATGGAGGCATCATTATGCTAAATAAAATAAAATCTAATACAATCTTACTTTTCATGTTAATCTTTCTTTTACATGGATGCTATACAATTATACACCCGCCAATTACCAGTGAAGAAACAAATCCCAACATCGTGGATGAACCGTATTTTGAAGAATATTACAATCCCTATAGCTGTTATTCCTTTGCAGACCCAATGTATTTTTCTCATGGTATTGATAATTATTACCCTGGATACCAAGTTAACAGAAATTTTTACCGGGGAGTTTATGGCTATAACAATTATTACTCTCCTTATTCCTATTATGGATATAGCAATCCTTTTGGTTATTATAACGGATATTATAACGATTATTACATTGCAGGATATTATAATTCCGGATTTGCCTCATATGGAAGTTCTTCCTCCGGTTCAAAAAACCAATCCCCAAGACCGGAGCTACCAGAAGGTAGAAGACACAACTCAAACCAAACTAATGGTTTAGCAAATTCAAATAATAACCGTACAACTTCATCCGATATGTCGAACAGCTTTTATACAAATTCAACTAATGGAAAAGTATTAAAACAAGATGATACTTATAATTTTTATAACTCAAGTTCAAAATATTCAATCCCTCAAAACCAACCAAATGTTTCGGATTTTACAAAAAACATTAAATCCGGAGAACTAATACTTGAAACCAGCGACTCTAAAAAAGAGAAAAACAAAATCGATAGACTGATAATCCCTGATTCAAACTCCTCATCGTCTTCAAGTAGTCCCTCTTATTCCGGTAGTTCCAAAAAAAATAGAAATAGCAAATCAGGTTCCTCATCCATTATCGAGTCTACAACCAGCAGAACCTCCTCCAGTTCATCAAGATCATCATATAAATCCAAAAGATCATCAAATTCCAAATCATCAAATCGAACAGTCAGTTCAAAATCAAAAAGTTCTTCCAGATCAAGATCCCGCAAAAAAAAATAGGGATTCCAAATGATTAAAACAATTAAACCCTCTATACTTTTTTTCATCATTTTGTTTGGAATCTCAATCAATATTTTTGCCCAGACCTTTGAAGATGCTTATAAACCATTTTGGTATATTCGTGATTTTGGAGCATCCTCATCTGCTATGGCATTTAACACCACTGCTTTTTCCAGCGGTATTTCAGCTTTAGCCACCAATCCGGCAAACATGGGCCTTAGTAAACAAAATGAAATATTGTTATCCTTTCAAAATGGATATTTTAACCAAAACAGTAAACTAAAATTTGATAATAATTATACTAGCACTTCAAATGATTATTTCCGATTTGATGGTTTTGGGTTTCTTTATTCTGTTCCGGTTTACCGGGGAAGTCTTGTTTTTGGGTTGTCTTATGCACCTTCGACCCAATACCATACCCTATTAAATTATTCAGGTTCCTTTAAAAATGATGATTATTACGAAGATTATTATTTTAAAGAAGAAATAAAAGAAACCGGCTCCCTAAATGCTTTACGACTCGGTACTTCTTTAGAATACAGGAAAAATCTATTTATTGGATTCTCTGTTAATAGCTATAATGGTTTTAGAGAGTATAACTTCATTGGGTTTGATACACTTTTTACTGATAATTCTCAATTAGGGGCTTACGAAACTTTTGAGCCAAATTTTAGAGGCTGGAATATGACCTTTGGCACTTTATATAAATTTTCCTATTTTAAGTGGGGATTTTCAGCATCAACGCCATTAAAACTCAAAGTTCGGGAGGAGGGAAATATTTCCTGGTTTTATCGGGAACCTCAGTACGAAGAATCAGAATCAAATGCCTATGGACCTATTGAATATGAAATTAAGTTACCATGGAAGATCTCATCGGGAATTTCATTTCTTCACGACGACCTGGAAATCACCATGGATTTTAGTACAATAAACTGGCATGGTCTTGAGTTTTCCTCTGATATTGTTGATTCAATTTCCATTGATCCGGCCATTAATAATGAAATACATACTAATTTAAAAAATACTATTGAGTTTGGTTTTGGATTATATTTTCCTGTTTTTAATGCTTTTAATTTGCAATTGGGATATAGGATTATTCCCAGACCCTTTTTCGATTTAGGTAAAGAAGAAAAAAATCTCAATCTATTTGGAATTGGTACTGAATTTTTTCTTGACAATCAGATAAAAATAAACCTGGCATACCAATTATTACTGGGTAGAAAATCCATTTATAACAGTTTTTTTGAAACTACAACAACCCAAAAATATCAGGATCATCAGTTTACAATCTCAACATCATTGATGTTTTGATAGAGATTAAATGAATATGAACCACATTCCAACCATACTATTCGTAATACTCTCTTTCAATACTCTTTGGCCTAACACACCAGGAGACAGTACGGCAACAGCACAAGATAGTCTGATATATTCATCAAAACCAAAAATTTATCATGAACCAAAAACTAAATTAAATTACAATAAATATTCTCTAATCGAATGTGTTGTAGATGCACAGGATGACAATATTATTTCTGTTAAAATCTTTATCAAAAGCAGTTCTGACAAAAGTTTTTCTGAATTTCCTATGAAATATCAGGATGGTAAATATATTTTTTTATTAATTCCCGAGATGACACAGTGCGACAATTTGTACTATTTTATTATTGCAGAGTTGGAAAACTCAGCGGCAATCGCTTATCCATCTACTTCGCCTGAAAAAAATCCAGTAGAATTAAATTTCATATTAATACAAAAATAACTAATAAATAATGGCTTTTTATGTCAGACACACTTATATTTAAAAACTAAATAAGGTTTATATACTTATGAAAAAACAAATTTCTATTTTATTATTAACAATACTTTTTTCTATCTCTGGAATATTCGCCGGAGAAATTTGGGTTTTAGATGTTGAGGGAGTAATTAATCCCGTCTCAAATTCCTATATCACTCAAAATATTTCCAAAGCCCAAGACAAAGACATTGAATGCATCATTATTAATCTGGATACACCTGGTGGATTAATGACCTCGATGCGGGAAATTATTAAAGAGATATTAAATTCCAATATTCCTATTATAGTATATGTCAGTCCCAGTGGTGCCCAATCAGCTTCGGCCGGAGTTTTTATTACTGTATCGGCTCATATTGCTGCAATGGCTCCCGGAACCAATATCGGTGCGGCTCATCCGGTCAATCTTTCAGGGGGAATCGGAGGCTCTCGGCCCGATTCTTCTAACTCAAAAACTATGATGGAAAAAGTCACAAATGATGCAGTAGCTTATATTCGATCTATAGCACAAGAGAGAAACCGAAATGAGCAATGGCTTGAACAAGCTGTTCGTAAATCTGTATCAATTACCGAAACAGAAGCTTTGGAAAAAAATATTATTGATACAATTGTAGTAGACCAAAAGGAATTAATCGATTATCTCGACGGAAAAACTGTGATAATTAATTCCGAAGAAATAACAATCAATACTAAAAACCAAAAAATTATTAACAAACCTCCCGGAGTTCACCGAAAAATATTAAACATTATTAGTGATCCGAATATATCATATATTCTGCTAATGCTTGGTTTTTATGGAGTTCTGTTCGAAATTAAAAATCCTGGTGCCATGGTTCCGGGAATAGTAGGCGGAATTTGTCTGATCCTGGCATTTTTTTCATTCCAGGTTTTACCAATAAATTATGCCGGACTGGCCTTAATAATTGTAGGAATAATATTATTTATTTTAGAAGTCAGTATAACCAGTTTTGGATTATTAACAATTGGAGGAATAATATCAATGCTATTTGGATCAATGATGTTAATCGACTATTCTGAAGCACCGCAAGCACTTTTTTCAATTTCATTAAAAGTAATTATTCCCTTTGTGCTATTTACAGCAGTGTTCATAATACTGGCTCTAACAATGGCTCTAAAAACTTATAAGAGTAAAGTCACAACCGGAGCAGAAGGAATAATTGGAGAATTTGGTGAAGTTATCCATGATATTTCTCCGGAAAAAACCGGCAAGGTGCTTGTCCACGGAGAAATATGGCTGGCAGCATCTAATCAAAATATTAATAAAGGTGATGAAATAACCGTTATTTCTGTGGTAAAAAATAAGATGAAATTAAATGTAGAAAAATCAAACTAAGGAGAAAAAATGGATATTCCAATTGTTGTATTTATTGTATTATTATTATACGTTTTTGTAAGTGCAGTCAGAATCACAAGAGAATATGAACGTGGAGTTATTTTTCGATTGGGTAGATTAGCCGGAACAAAAGGCCCGGGCTTGTTTTTATTAATTCCCTTTGTAGATAAAATGGTAAAAGTCAGCTTAAGAACTGTTGTTATGGATGTTCCACCGCAGGACATTATTACAAAAGACAATGTTTCTATTAAAGTTAACGCAGTTGTTTATTTTAGAGTTTTGGACTCAGCAAAAGCAATAATTGAAGTAGAAGATTACAATTTTGCAACATCTCAATTAGCCCAAACCACACTGAGAAGCATTTTAGGTGAATCAGAACTCGATGAGTTGTTATCATCACGAGAAAGAATCAATGATGAATTACAATCAATCCTGGATAAACACACTGACCCATGGGGAATTAAAGTTTCACAAGTTGAAATAAAGCATGTCGACCTTCCACAGGTTATGCAGCGGGCAATGGCGAAACAAGCAGAAGCAGAGCGAGAACGAAGGGCTAAAATAATTGATGCAGAGGGGGAATTTCAGGCTTCAAACAAACTCACTGAAGCTGCAAAAATATTAGCATCCCAACCAGCCTCTATCCAACTACGATATTTACAAACTCTAAAAGATATTGCTGTAGAAAATAATTCCACAACAATATTCCCTGTACCTATAGATCTGCTTGAACCTTTTATGAAATCTTATATTGAGAAAAAATCAAAATAATTAAAAATGTAATTTACATATTAACATAATAGAGATAGAGCTCCAAACTAACCTGGAACTCTATTTAATACTTAAAAAAAACTAATGGATAAAATTAAAAACAAAATTCTAAAATTAAAGAACCAGATTAATCAGGCTAATCATCAATATTATATTCTTGATAATCCGATTATTAGCGACACTCAATATGACCTGTTATTAAGAGAACTGCAAGAGTATGAAAAAACTTATCCGAAATATTTAACATCCGATTCACCGACCCAAAGAGTTGGCTCAACCCCTTTAAAAAAATTCAGTACAACGACTCATCGCATTCCATTATTGAGCCTCGATAATGCCATGAATACTGGTGAAATTCGGGATTTTTATGCAAGAATTAAGAAAGGTTTGCCTGAAGAATCATTTGAACTCATTGCAGAGCCCAAAATTGATGGCCTGGCAGTAGAATTAGTTTATGAAAACGGGATATTTGTGTCCGGCTCCACTCGTGGAGACGGTATTACCGGCGAAAATATTACTCAAAATCTCAGAACAATCCGTTCGATTCCATTAAAACTCAGAGATGACAAAATACAAATCCCTTCTCTACTTGAAGTACGGGGAGAGGTTTATATTAATAAAAAAGATTTTGAGAAACTTAATGATCGTCAATTAGATGCCGGCAAACAAATTTTCGCTAATCCACGTAATGCAGCAGCTGGATCATTAAGACAATTAAATTCAAAAATAACAGCCAAAAGACCATTAAAAATTTTTTGTTATTCTCTGGGAACATGCACAGGTGTCACATTTAGTACACATCTCGATTTTTTAAAGGCCCTCCCAAAATGGGGTTTTCCTGTAAATCCTCTGATAGAGACCTGCCGCACTCCGGAACAAATGGAAAATTATCATAATAAACTTGAGGCAATAAGAGATGACTTAGATTATGATATCGACGGAGTAGTTTACAAAGTTAATTCAATCTCACAACAAAAATTTTTGGGTCTAAAATCCAGAACTCCACGTTGGGCAATTGCTGGTAAATTTAAAGCACAGCAGGAAATAACCCAAATCCTGGAAATTGAAGCAAGTATAGGGAGAACCGGAGCAGTTACTCCTGTAGCTCATTTAAAACCGGTTAGCATTGGTGGGGTAACAGTTTCAAATGCTACGTTGCATAACCAGGATGAAATTGACCGTAAAGATATTCATATCGGGGATTGGGTAATAATTCAAAGAGCCGGAGATGTAATTCCCCAGGTTGTAAAAGCCATTCCGGAAAGACGAACCGGGAATGAAATTGCCTATAAAATTCCAAATAGATGTCCGATATGTAACTCTCAGGTTATCAGAGATGAAAAAGAAGCCAAACATCGATGTCAAAATATAAACTGTCCCGCACAAATCAAAGGCAGTATTCAACATTTTGCATCAAAAAATTGTATGGATATTGATGGCTTAGGTCAGAAACTTGTTTATCAATTAGTTGATGAAGGATTAATTAACAACGTTGCTGATCTATATTATTTGCATAAAGATACTTTGCTAAAACTTGACCGGATGGGAGAAAAATCTGCTCAAAATCTGATTGATTCTCTCAATATTAGCAAAAAAACAAGTTTATCCAGGCTCATCAGTGCATTGGGAATTCCTAATATTGGTCGGCATTTAGGAAAAGTTCTGGAAAATCACTTTGAATCCCTGGATAAATTAATGGAAGCGAGTTTTGAACAATTAAACGAGATTGATGGAGTAGGACAAATTGTAGCCCAATCTATCAAAAATTTCTTTTCTGATGAAAAAAACAGATTAACAGTGATTAAATTACTGGAAGCCGGAATTACATTTAAAACTTCGGAAATAAGTAATGATGACAAATTTCTGAATGGAAAAACATTTGTTTTTACCGGAACACTAACATCTATCACCAGAAATGAAGCCAAAGAAATGGTGGAAAAATATGGAGCCAGGACTGCATCTTCAGTTAGCAAAAAGACAAATTATGTCGTTATAGGAGAAAATGCCGGTTCAAAAGCAGAAAAAGCCAGAAAATTGGAATTAAATATTATGAGCGAAAAAGAATTTATTCACATGATAAATTCAAGAAAAATTTACTCTCTTAAGGTTTAAAAATTTTCTCCGAAAATTAAATTGAGAACAATAAATGAATGAAAAAAAATTAAAAAAACGCGAAAGAAATCTTGGCAATCTTGGATGCGCATCGATAATAATAATCTTTTCTATGATATTACTTACTTTATTCTTTTTAAATCCAAATAATAAGAAAAATTTTATTAAGAAGGGTGAATTTATCGGGCTGTCTAAAAACCGAACTTACATTTACTATACCAAAACTGATGATTTTGATGCTATACTACGCCACGCAAAAATGCAGTATTGGTCGAAAGGCGCAACTTCCATGGTTTTCTATTTTACTAACAAGGATACGATCCCAACAAACATCTCCAAAGACGTCTTTATTATTGATGAAAGATATAAAAAATACTGTATAGCAGCCTATTATAGATATGATAGTGGCAGGTCAGAATATATAAAATATCCATTTCGATAAAGCAGAGATTAACTATTTTTATCTGAAGAATTTCTTTTCTATTTGTAAATATTTTTTAATAATTTTGAAATTAATGGCGACTCAGTTTCAATACTTCTAATTTTCTCAACAAGTTCCAAAGCATATTTAGTATTTCCCTGGCTATTTACAATATTCCCGGCATGATAAAAACAATCAGATGCCAGGCTTTTCTTGTCCTTTTGCAAATAACAAAATCCCAAATAATACCATGAATCATCGGATGATTTATCTAAATTAACCGATTTTACTAAATGAACAATTGCTGAATCATATTCTTCATAATCAATATGACAACGGCCTAAATAATATTCTGCTTCTGCGTTTTCTGACGAATCTTCTAAAGCCTGATTAAAATAAAACATAGCATTGTTAATTTTATACAATTTCCAATAACAATACCCTGTAAAGTATGAAATTTCACTATCATTAGGTATTAAATTCAAATACTTTTTAAAATTTATAATTGCGGTTTTATAATCCTTTAATTCAATACTTGAATAACCAATCATTTTATAAGCTTTAACAAAATCAAGCCTTTCCTGCGTAATTAATGAAAATTGTTCAATTGCTCTTCTATAATCCCATAATTTGTAATAACAAAATCCAGCATTATAACGGGCTTCAATCAATTCAGGCTCCAAACTAACAACAATTAAAAAATTGTCAATTGCCTTTTTAAAATCGCCTAATAACTGGTAAGTATCTGCTAAATAATAGTAACTTAAGTAATATCCAGGCCGTCCATTAATTGCCCGTCCAAAAAAATCAATAGCATCGGAAAAACATTTTGCATCTCTCTTGTATATTCCCATTATAATGTTTGCCCCGGCATGTTCCGGATTTCTGTTTAAAATCCTGCCCATACATTCTTGTGATTTATCATGTAATTCTAAATCCCGATAACATACACCAACATTGAAATATGCCAATGTAATCAATGAATCGGGAATTTCTCCTAAATGTTCAAGTTCAATTATTTTTTTGTAGGAGTCTTCAAGACAATCAAAAGCCTCTGCAAAATCAGGTCTGATTTTTAATGCCCTTGATAAATAAAAAACAGTTTTGTGGAAATCTTCCTTTTTATAATAACATTTACCCAAGAAATATAACACATTTTCATTTTTCGGTTCTGCTTTTTCAATTTTTCCAAACTCAGATATGGCAGCATCTATTTTATTATTAAAATACAAATTATACCCTTTATGAAATAAATGGTGTAATTCCATATCCATATAAGTAATTTCCTGGGAAAAACTTTTCCCAATTAGCACAATTAGGATGATAAATATTAAAATAATGATTCTACTTCTCATTTTACCTTTTCTTCCAATATTTTTTATATTTTAATAAATGCCTAAAACAATCACAAGCTAATGTTTTCAAATTATCTAAAATAATTATATGTGAAAAAATATTAGAAAATTTCAACTGCATAACTTAGATTGTATATAGAAAACAGATGAAAGGAATAAAATGAAAGGTTATATTCAGGTTTATACAGGAGATGGAAAAGGAAAAACAACCGCAGCAATCGGACTTGCCTTGAGGGCGTCCGGAGCAGGATTGAAAGTTTTTATAGCTCAATTTGTAAAAGGACAGGAATATAGCGAGGTCAAAGCATTAAAAAAAATATCTGGCAATATAACCTTAAAACAATATGGAAGGCAATGTTTCATCAAATCTACTCCAGAGCCTGAAGATATCCAAATTGCCCGTTCCGGTTTGGAAGAAGTAAAAAAAATATTGTTAGACAATAAATATGATCTTGTAATTCTTGATGAAGCAAATATTGCGGTCTACTTCAACTTATTCACAATACAGGAATTAATAGATACAATATTTAAAAAATCAAACAACACTGAAATTTTAATTACAGGAAGAAAAGCCCATTCAAAATTAATTAAAATTGCAGACCTGGTTACAGAAATGAAAGAAATCAAACATTATTATAATAATGGGGTTCAAGCCAGAAAAGGCATAGAATCTTAACTTTATAGTTTATCAAATTTGATGGAATCATAAAAAGATTCGAAGCTGTCTTTCCGTCGAAAGCCGGACATAGTCTAAGGTAGCGTAGCAACGAAGAATCTCGTCAATAATTGTAGGAGATTCTTTCAGTCAAAAACCTGATTGTAAACATTCGTACCTCA
>JAOZSR010000044.1:10538-30113 GCA_029939575.1 Fidelibacterota bacterium | reverse complement strand
TACTTAATCTTCAATCCAAATCATTGAAAATTCCGGAAGCATCAGAAGTATTTCAAGATGCTATTGGTCGAATAGAAAGCATGAGCATTCTATATGATAAATTATATCAATCAAAGGACTATCAGGAAATATCTATTCAGGAATACCTAAACCAATTAATCAAGGTTTTGGATTATCCTTAATCAAAATGTTGGTAAAATAACTTAATGGTGAATATAATATGAAAAATGATAATGGATTAAAATATACAATTGATATTGATCTGGCAAAAAAAGTATAATAATATTAAAAATTAAAGACCAAAATTCTACACAACTAAAAAAAACCAAAAAAATATCACACATAACGTATTGAGTAATTAATATTTACAAAATTATTAAATAAGTAAATGTATTTTATTTTAAATAAAATGTTGCATATATACAACAATATGTATTATATTGACAATGGATGCTTGGAAATTTAATATAGTGATTAGGAGTTATATGAAATCTAGAAAAATATTTAATCGTATTTCAGTCTTAAGAAAAGAACGAAATGTATCAAGGAAAGAATTGGCAGAAAAAATTGGAGTTAATTTTCAAACTGTAGGTTATCTTGAAAGAGAAGAATATAATCCAAGTTTAGATTTGGCTTTTAAAATTAGTGAATATTTTGATTTACCCATAGAATTAATTTTTTCTGCAAAACCCTTAAAACCATTAAGTGAAGAAATCATAGAATTAAAAAATAAGTTCAAAGGAGAGTAACATTATGAAAAAACAAAAATCAATAAATCAAAACAGAGTTTGGATTTCAATAAACTATTTAAGTTTAATTATAGGAGTGTTGTTATTTTATGCAGTAAAAATTCTTCACTGGCCATTATCTTACTTATTATTCGAAATTGGAATTCTGGGAGTTTTTATCGTTTCATTTTTTAAAGCATTTATCATTCCAAAATTCTGGAAAACAGTACACACTTCGCTGGAAAATTTAGATGAAAGAGAAGTCCAGGTTGTATTTAATGCATTACGATATGCCTATAGTATTTTTGCTATTATTTGTCTTGTAATTATTTATGGTTTTGCTATTGCAAAATATCAACCAATAGATGTTGTGATTGCAGGTAGTTTACTCTATCTGGCTCACTCGTTACCTGCATCAATAATTGGTTGGAATGAGAAAAATATTTCAATGGAAGATGACTAATTATTGACTGTAAGGTTGAAAATGAAAGATAAATATATAATTATAATTATAATATTTACAAGTTTTGTCTTTGGTGGTGAGTTTTCATCTACTGGTATAAAATTAGGATTGAACTATTCAAAATTTACAGGTGCGGATACACCGGGTAAAGAAGTGAGTAATATACCTGGTTTTGCTATTGGTGGTTTTTTGACATACAAAATCAATAATACTTTTTCTGCTCAACAGGAATTATTTATTACCACAAAAGGTTGTCGAGTTAACACGATTGGAGATATTTATCAAAATAATTTATTTATATATATTCAAATGCCTATTTTAGCAAAAATGACTTTTTTCCCCGAAAAACAACTGAAACCAATTCTACAATGTGGACCAAGTTTTGGTGTTAATGTTCTGGCAATGAATTTTACAGGTATGCTTGAAGATATCAGACGTCTGGATTATGGATTAATATTACGTGCTGGTATTGAATATTGGAAAATCTCCTGTGATCTTTCTTATGATTGGAGTATTTCGAACTTTGATCAAAGTGCTGAGGATATTGACTTAAAAAATCAGACTGTTTCATTTTTAGTTGGATATTCATTCAGATAATTGGAGGAACATAAAATGAATAAAAATATTTTATCAACTTTAATTCTATTTTTAGCAATAATATTATTAAGTCTTCCAGCTCCATTAATTGCATGTACTGTATTAAGTGCTTCAAACAATGATAAAGTTCTGGCAGGTACAAACAAGGACTGTGAGAATACCAATACCAGAATTAAGATTTTCCCATCTACTGAAGAAAAATATGGCATAATCTATTTTGGTTATCAGGTATCAGAGGGATTTCAAAATGTTGGTGGGATGAATGATCAGGGACTCTGGTACGATGGTGCATCTCTTCCTGAAAGGTCGGACATTGAAAACCATTACAACAAGCCAACAGTCAAGGGTGAATTGTGTGAAAAAGCATTAGAGGAATGTGCATCAGTAGAGGAAGTTATTACAATGTATAAAAAATATTTTTCACCACATTGGCAGGGACATAGTATGTGGGCTGATAAATATGGAAATTCAATAATAATTGAGTATGGTGAAAAGGATATTGTGGTTATCCATAAGAAGGATTTCTTTCAGGTAATGACTAACTTTTATATTTCAGATTCATCAAATTCAAGATGGTATAATAGTTATAGATATGAAGTGGCAAATCATATTTTTAAAAATACAGACGAAGTATCTAACTCTTTATTTCAATCAATATTAGACGCTACTCATCAAACAGGATTAAATCCAACAGTATTTTCAAATATATATGATTTAAAGAATGGTGAAATTTATACCTTTAATTTTCATAATTATGAGGAATTCATAAAAATTAATTTACTCGAACAACTGGAAAAGGGAGAACAATATTTAACATTATATTCATTATTTAATCAAATCAAATTGATTGAACCTTTATCACAGGAAAAAGTAAATCCATCGTCATTAACATTTATTTGGAATGGGAATGCTGAATCTTACAATTTTTATTGTTCACAAAATCCGGATTTTGCTAACTGTACACCAAAAATCATTAATGATCTTCAAAAAAATACAACTACTTCAATTTTTATATGCTTAATGTTTTTTCCAATATCTTTGATCGGTTTTAATTACAAACATTACAAAAAAGTATTGCAAGTACTGTTTATTATTATTTTAATTATTTTTATATCCTGTGAAATAGATATATTAAATTCACCCTATAAACCATCAGAATTAGAACATAAAATAACAATAGAAAATCTGGAACCAAATACAGTTTATTATTGGAAAGTTGTTGCTATAGGAGATAATAATATTGATAATGAAAGTATTGTAAAAACTTTCCAAACAATTGAGAAATAATATTAGGCAATATATCTAAATCTGGGTAGTTTAATTAATCAGATCGGTTACTAATATTTATACTTAAAAAATCTCACTTAATTATTAACAAAATTCTTCATTGCTACACTGTCTCAGACTATGTCCGGCTTTCGACGGAAAGACATCTTCGGGACTTTTTATGATTTCATCAAATATTGGATTATTTTTTATAAACAATTTATAGAAAACTTATTGGTTTTTTTTAAACCTCATTTATTGTATATTATCAATTATAGTTAATGAATATCTGTATATCAACAATTATTAATTGATAAAAATAGGACAGAGGGATATGAAATTTTTTAAATTTTTAATAGCAATACTTTTAATAGTATCTATAATATTTGCACAAGATCCGCTTTTGCCTTTTGTAAACTCAATTCCTCCTGTCAATGAAGTTATTAGCATCACAACAGAAGATGGCTTGAAACTGGAAAGATTTACTTTTCTGTCACGTGATTCTATAAATGTAGTATATGGTATTCTTGTTTATCCACAAAACATTACAGATAAATTACCTGGTGTTTTAGTTTTTCACGGTGGTGGTAGCAGGGCAGAGCAGGTGCTTGGAGTTGCAAAAAATTATGCAAGAAAGGGGTTTGTATCCCTGGCTATTGATCTGCCACATTTATGTAACGATTGTCCGAATACAACCGGGCCGTTTACTGATTTACCAGGAGGTGAGGGGCCAAGATTGAATGTTGAAGGCGGACCGGAAAACAGTGTCCTGACAGATGCTATGGTAGCTGCACTTGAAGGATTTAATTATCTGGCTGCACACATGAAAACAGATTCTGATAATATGGGAATTACCGGATCATCCTGGGGTGGTTATACAACCACCATGATGTCGGGATTACTAAAAGACAGAGTTAAGGCTGCCTATTCTGTTTTTGGTTGTGGATTCTGGGATAAAGGTTCTTTTTGGCTTCCCTTTTTAAACGATTTAAGCCCTGAGAACAGGAATACCTGGCTCACTTATTTTGATGCCGGAAGAAGGGCTGCTCATATTACGGCCAATTATTTTATTGATGCTCCGACCAATGATGTATTTTTCTGGCCTATTGCTGTTCAGGCAACTCTGGATACTATCCCCGGTTATACAAACCATGTTTATGGTCCTAACCTGCATCACACGCAAACCGGTGTAGAGACCAGGTACTATTGGATGGAACACTATTTAAAGAACGAAACAGTGCCGGGATTTGCCAGGGCAATGACCTATAGTGCCCTTGAAAATGATGGTGGAAGGGAAGTAACATTTATACTGGATATTCCAAATTCTGTATCAATAACAGAATCCAAACTCTGGTATACATTACCCAATGTTCCCGAACCTGATCGAAACTGGTTATCTCTCAATACCCAAAAACTGGATGATACTACTTATGTTGCTCATCTATCTCCCGATATGGTTACAGATAAGGTTAAGTATTTCGGAACATTTAGGGATAATTATGATAATTGGATATCAACGGAAATGCAATTTTCAGATAAATTGATATATTCCGGTACAATATTTGAGCATAACCTGGCAGCTGTCCGGAGTTCGGCAAATTTAAACAATATTCCCATTTATGCTAAAAATATTGCACCAGAATTTGTGATTGGGAATTATGGATTAAGTGAAGAATTTAATATCCCGATACATTGCGAAATCAGGTCAGAAAATGGAATAGTATATTCAGATACTATAACTATAGATAAGATTAAATCTTTTGAAGTAGATACAGTTGTGTTTAAAGGTTGGCATCCATCGGAATGTAATACATATGACATTATTTTTTATAGCCAATTATTGAATGATGAAGACAGATATTCAGACACTCTTAAATTGAATATTAATATTACAAACTATATGGATGACTTTGAATCTGATTTTGGAAATTGGACTTCCAATGGTACATGGGGAGTAGATAATCGGGAAGCCTATAATGGACAATATAGTTTGGCCCTTAACCCGGGTTATTATTACGAAAGTAACATAAACACTTTTGCTCAATACAGATACTCCTTTGATCTCACTTCTATCAATAATCCACAACTCTATTTCTGGTCACAAACAAGTATGCCGGCCATGGCAGGTAGCGATCATGGTTTTGTGGAGATCAGTATTGATGGCGGTTTGAACTGGGAGAAGATCGGCAATAATTATTTTGGATCCAATACTACATGGGAATGTCAGATTATTCCCCTGCAGGATTTTGCTGAATATGAAAATATTTCAATCAGATTTCATTTTATTTCGGATATGATGTTTAATGGTAAAGGTTGGTTTATTGATGACATTAAAATAGAAGAGGGAAGTACTGGTATAAAGGATGAAACCGGTAGCATGCCATTGAAATATAATTTATATGAAAATTATCCTAATCCATTTAATCCGAGTACAATTATTCAGTATCGCATTCCGAAGAATGAAAATGTTGAATTAAGAATTTTTAATATGCTTGGCGAAAGTGTTGTTACTTTAGTGGATAAAAACCAGAAAGCAGGGGCCTATTCTGTAGATTTTAACAGTAATGGTTTATCAAGTGGAATATATATTTATCAGGTAAAAGCAGGAAATTTTATTCAGAATAAGAAAATGTTACTGGTGAAGTAAATTCAATATTAATGACATTCTATAAATTCAGTTAATCCTGTCAAAAAAAGTGGAAAATTTTTATAAAATGTCCACATCAAATTCTCATTAAACAGACCGGATAAAAGCAATATGTTTCATTTCAAACAATTTTCCCTCGGAAATTATCAGGCAATTTTTTTACAAATGGTTAGAAATAATTGAATTTGGTTATTATCAAATTCTTTGGATATTTATATTAAAACCGCTAAGTTACTATACAATATCTTTCATTTATTATTGTTAATATACAATCATTTTAAAGGCAATATAAATATGTAGATAGAAATAGATTTTACTGTTTTTTGATAAGCATTATGCCCATGATGAAAATGGAAAACTTAGATTAGATCCTACTAGGGTACTGGAAATTTTCTGGGTTGCTGTTAATCTGGCTTTTGATATTGCAGGCTTGCATTATTGTATTGAAGGATTAATGGAATTTAATGCAGGAACAGAAACTGACTTTGCCAACCGAGATACAGATTTCAAACTTCATCCTGGCAAGCAGACAACCATTATTGGAAAAGTAGAAAACGGTAAACTTGCCAGGTGGAGTGTCGAACCTAATTCTTGTAAGAATGATGTTGTTGTATACAAAATGTCAAGTAAGAAAGTTAATTAAGAATGTTGTTTACGAATTTTAAATAAGGATTGTTATGAAGAAACTCATATTAATTTCAATTATTTTTCTATTATTACCAGGAGCGATTTTTGCTCAGGAAGATTTTACAAAATATGTTGATCCGACCATTGGCAATGTTTCCCGCTTTCTGGTTCCAACCTATCCAACAATTCAATTACCAAATCAGATGATGCGAATGTTTCCCATTAAGCAAGATTATATTTCTGATCAGGTCGAAGCCTTTCCGCTTCAGGTAACCAGTCATAGAAGCAAAGGTTATCTAGGAATGAAAGTATCACTTGGTGATATAGTAAAATCTTCGTGGGACAAAAAGATGAACATTGATCACGATCTGGAAATTGTACATCCTTGGTTGTATTCAACCTATCTTATTGATGATGATATCAGAGTGAGTTTTACACCGGGAGAAAAAGGTGCGATTTACAAAATCGAATTTCCTGCTATTGACAAAAAAAATATTCTGATTAAAGGCACTGGCGATATGATCAGTTCTTCCAAAGATGGAAGTTCATTTACTTTTGAAGAAAAAATCAAATATACAACCAGAGGTGTAAAGCCAGTAACCAGTATAATGTCACTTTATGTTTATGGGATTATAACCGATGAAAATGGTAAACCCATTAAAAACTTAAAACCAAAGAGTGACAAAGAAAATTTTTCAATTACTTTATCAAAGGATGCACCTTCTACAGTTTATATTAAATATGCAATTTCTTATATCAGTCATAAACAGGCCAAAATTAATTTCAAAAAAGAGAAATTGACCAGGACTAATTTTACTAAGTTAGCAGAAATAGGTAAGAAAAAATGGGAAAAAGTGATCAACCAGATACAGGTGGAGGGTGGAACTGATGCACAGCGAAGATCTTTTTACACTGCACTTTATCGTACCTATGAACGTATGCTTGATATAAATGAATATGGAAAATATTACAGTGGTTATGATAGTAAAGTTCACAAAAGTGATCGCCCTTTTTATGTGGACGATTGGATATGGGATACATTCCGGGCGCATCACCCGTTGCGGACAATTCTTGATCCTGAGATAGAAGATGATATGTTAAATTCCTACACATTGATGTATGAACAAAGTGGCTGGATGCCTACATTTCCACAGGTTTATAGAAATCATATGTGCATGAACTCCTATCATTCTTCTGCAATATTTATTGATGGATACCGCAAAGGATTGAAAAATTATGATGTAGAAAAGGCCTATCAGGGCATTAAGAAAAATCTAACTGAAGCCACATTTATTCCATGGCGTCAGGGAACACCAAGATTACCGATTGATGATTTTTATCATGAAAATGGCTATTTTCCATCACTCCGTCCAGGTGAAAAAGAAACCGAACCAATGATGGATAAATTTGAAAAACGCCAGCCGGTTCCTGTAACACTGGGCATTAGTTATGATTTTTGGGCAATGACTGAACTGGCAAAAGAACTAGGCAAAGATAGTGACTTTGAAAAATATTCTCCCAAAGCCAAAGATTATCAAAACCTGTGGCATCCAAAACATCGACTTTTCATGCCAAAAGATTCCAAAGGAGAATGGGTAGATATCAATCCAAAATCTGATGGTGGCCCCGGATACAGACATTATTATGATGAAAACAACGGCTGGACATACGCTTGGGAAGTTCAACATGACATCAATGGTTTGATTGATCTGCTTGGTGGAAAATCCGCAGCAAAAGATCGATTAGACCAACTCTTCAGAGAACCTCTCGGAATGCGTAAAAGTGAATTTTATGTTCATGGAGCCAATTCCACTGGTATGGTAGGACAATTTTCAATGGGAAATGAACCATCATTCCATATCCCTTATTTTTATAATTATTTTGGAGCACCCTGGAAAACTCAAAAGATGACCCGTTTCTTACTGGACGTCTGGTTCAAAGATAATATTTTTGGAATTCCCGGTGATGAAGATGGTGGTGGTATGACTGCCTTTGCAGTGTTCTCATTCATGGGGCTTTATCCTGTGACACCCGGATTACCTTACTATAATATCACAAGTCCGGTATTCGAAAAAGTTACTATCAACTTAAAAAATGGCAAAAAATTCAGAATAATTGCCGAAGGTGCCAGTAAAACAAAAAAATATATTCAAAAGGCTTTTATTAATGGTAATGAAATCCAAAGTCCCTTTATTACTCACGATCAAATAATGGCTGGTGGAAACCTCAAACTTATTCTTTCAGAATTGCCTAATAAAAGCTGGGGAGTAAATGCAGTAATTCCCGAATTTAAATAATCGCAAAGTTAATTTTAATCAGATTGATAAAAGATGAAACAAAGATGTATCAAAATAATATGTAGTAATAAAGTTTTTCTTGACATTTAAGCATTCGGGTTTTATACTTGCCAGAGGATTGGTATATACCAATCATAAATTGGAGTATGTCGCATCGTTTTAAAAAATATTAGAAAGAGAATGGTAAAAAATTGATCAAAATTAAAATAATGAATATTATAGGTATTTTACTTGTTACATGTTTTGTACAGGTTGAATCCGGAATTTCTATGGAAAAACAACCGATTGATTATGTTAATCCCTATATGGGAAATATAAGTCATTTGCTGGTCCCAACTTATCCAACAATTCACTTACCCAATAGTATGTTGCGTGTTTATCCACAACGACGGGATTTTACTAAAATAAGGTTAAACGGTCTTCCCTTGGTAGTTACCAGTCATCGAGGTCGGTCAGCCTTTAGTCTGACTCCGTTTCAGGGTAATGAAAATGATTTGAAGCCGGTATCTGCACTTAGTTATGACCAGGAGAAATTAACTCCCTATTCCTATTCCGTATATTTAGATGATCAGAATATCCAGGTTGATTATGGTTTATCCCATCAATCAGCAGCATATGATTTTAAATTTGAGCGGGATGAACCATTGTATTTGGTTTTAAATTCAAAAAATGGAAAAATGAGTTGGGATGGTGATGCTATTATCGGGTATCAGTTGATTAAGAATAACACAAAGGTTTATTTGTATTTGGTTCCAGAGGAAAAACCCAACCAGGTTGAGGTGTTGAAAGATGGTAGTTTGATTGATGAAATTTCTACAGAAGGAAAGGATGCATGTATAGTATTAAAATATCCCAAAGGTACTAAAAATTTAAATATGAAATATGGAATTTCATTTATTGATGAAGCACAGGCCAGGGCAAATATGGAACGTGAAGTAAGTGGAAAAACTGTGGGTGATTTGCAATCAATCGGGCGAAAGATATGGAATGAAGCTTTAGAAAAAATTACAATTGAAGGTGGAACAGATGATGAGCGAACTGTTTTTTATACTTCACTTTACAGATGTTTTGAAAGGCCGGTTTGCATTTCTGAAGATGGTCGTTATTACAGTGCTTTTGATGGTACTGTTCATGAAGATTATGGTCGTCCTTTTTATACTGATGATTGGATTTGGGATTCCTACAGGGCACACCATCCATTACGGATTCTGATTGATTCTGAAAAAGAGGAAGATATTCTGCATTCATTTATTTTGATGGCAGAACAAATGGATAATTTTTGGATGCCAACTTTTCCCGAAATTACAGGAGATAGTCGTCGGATGAACTCCAATCATGGAGTTGCTTCGGTTCTAGATGCATACCGCAAAGGACTGAAAAATTTTGATCTGGAAAAGGCATATATGGCTTCCAAACTGGCAATTACAGAAAAAACTCTGGCTCCCTGGTCTGGAAAACCTGCTGGTAAACTTGAGCGTTTTTATAAAAAACATGGTTATCTACCTGCTTTAAGGAAGGGTGAAAAAGAAACTATTCCGGAAGTGCATTCTCATGAACGTCGCCAGCCTGTTGCCGTTACATTGGGGACTTCCTATGACCAATGGTGTTTGTCGCAAATAGCAGGTGAGTTAGGAAAATCAAAAGAATCTGAATATTTTGGAAAGGCATCATTCAATTATCGGAATCTGTTTAATAAAGAGACAAAATTTTTTCACCCCAGGGATAAAAAAGGAAAATTTATTGAACCTTTTGATTATGTATTTTCTGGTGGAGCAGGAGCAAGAGATTATTATAGTGAAAACAATGGCTGGATATATCGCTGGGATGTTCAGCATAATATTCCGGATCTAATTAATTTAATGGGTGGTAATGACTCTTTTGTAAGAAATCTGGATTCCATGTTTACTGAGCCTTTGGGTTGTAGTAAACGTGCTTTTTATGCTCAATTACCAGATCATACCGGAAATGTTGGTCAATTTTCAATGGCTAATGAACCGTCATTACATATACCATATCTGTATAATTATGCCGGTCAACCCTGGAAAACTCAAAAACGTTTACGCACATTGTTAGCAGAGTGGTTTCGCAATGATTTAATGGGAGTGCCGGGAGATGAAGATGGTGGTGGAATGTCTTCATTTGTTGTTTTCTCAGCTATGGGTTTTTATCCGGTTACACCGGGACTACCGGAATATACTATTGGAAGTCCGCTATTTAAACATGTTTCAGTAGATCTTGGCAATGGTAAAATTTTTGAAATTATAGCCCATAATGCTTCCGGGGAAAATAAATATATACAATCAGCCACTTTGAATGGTGACAAGCTGGACAAACCCCAAATAACTCATGATGTGATAATTAATGGAGGAAAAATAGTTTTTGAAATGGGGCCGAGAGCTAATAAATCATGGGGTATTTCAAAGTGAAATGTTATGCCGGAAAATGGACTGTTTTCACTAAATAATTATACATGTGTTTTTTTACTCTTTGTGAATGCGCCAGTTTCTATTATATCCAGTCAATTTTGCAATGATAGGAATCTTTTCTTTTAAGAATTAGAAGCGTCTGAGTAGTTACAATATTAAAGAAGCTATAAGAAAATTATGAAATAATGGATGTCACCACTAATTTATTGAGGACAAAGCATGAAATATTTTTTTAGTAATTTGTATAATCGATTAATATGTCTGTTTAGTATGCTGTTGATTTTTATTTCAAATTTGATATTTTGTCAGGATTATGGTGTGGCAAGTATAGAAAATCTTGATGCAAAATCTCTTTTTCATTTTGCTATTATGAGTGACAATAAAGGTGATAGCCCATATTCAGGCAATCATGGTAAAAATAAAGAGAAATCCAGACTTAGCATGGAAAGGCTGGCAAACTGGACAAGAGATGCAGAGTTTATTCTTGGATTAGGAGATCACCTGGTTAAACCTGGTGGAATTGATCCTTTTCTTGTTTTTATTCAAAATGATCCTTATTGGAATTCTAAATTTTATCCTAATGTTGCAGATGGTGAAAATCAAGCTTTTGGTACAGGACAGGATGACTGGGGTGCAGGAAAGAAAATTTTTGATTATGTTGATGATTTTTGGGGACGAGATAATGTTGAAGGTCAGGGTAATGGGGTTGATTATTATGCGTTTTTTGAAAAAAGTGGTTTTGTTGTACATGTAATTTCACTGCATTTCTCCGATCAGGGGCCCGGTTTGATTGAAGAATCCCGGCAGTTTATGGAATCTAAATTAGTTGAATTGAAAAGAAATAAAACTGACAAAGATATTATCCTTGTATTAGCCCATTCAAGGAGTGGGGATTTTATTAAAGATGCTAATTTTACTCCTAAAAGAAAAAAATTACTTCTTACTACTGCTGATCTTTGTGTTTCTGCTACTATCCATACTTTTGAAAGATATCCCGAATATAATATTAAATATCCTAATGGTGCTGTTCATTATAATTCAGGCTCAGCCAGTCAAACCGGTTCTACACATGGATATATGGAAATTCATGTATTGGATAATCCACCACGCATCACTATTCAATATATAAATCTGGAAGATTTTATTTATAGAAAATTACAGACCGGTTATATCGATGGAATTGGTGATTCGACTCTTGCTACAGTTAAAGAAATCAACGGTCCGGCTTATGAAATTAACTGGAACAATTTTTTCGAAAAGTTTAAAAAAGAGAAAGATACAAATAAGTAATTCTATTAATCTGATTTAAATAAATTGAGGGGAGATTTGCTTAAAAAGTGCTTGAAATTTTTGGACCAGGTTAAATTATTAATTGAAAAATAGGAATTCTATGAAACATCAAAATCTCTTTGCCGGGATTATTTTAAAAAAAATAATAGATGAAAATATTTAACATTAATCTTCAAATAATATGACAGGAACCATAATGAAAAAACTAAAAATGAATATTCTTTTATTTATATTATTAATCACCTTTACAATTTCATATTCTCAAACGACAGATCATTGGGAAACAATTATTGATCTTGGTGATAGTTGCAGGTATTTTGTTCCTGACTCTGATATTGGTACTGACTGGCTGGAAAAAGATTTTAATGATAATGCCTGGCCCATAGGTCAATCGGGTTTTGGTTATGGTGATGATGATGATAATACCATATTACCCAATGGCACCAGGGTAGTATATTTGCGATTTGAATTCACGGTTCAAAATATTTCTGATATTGCAGAATTGTTTTTGGATATGGATTATGATGATGGTTTTGTTGCTTATTTAAATGGAACTGAGGTAGCACGGGCAAATGTTCAGGATCCAATATCCTGGGATATGGAACTTGACAACATTCATGAAGCAGGAATATACAGTGGACTAAATCCTGAAAGATTTGTACTGGATGAATTTATATTAACAGTTCTTGATATTGGAGATAATGTTCTTGCGGTTGAAGTCCACAATTCTGATGCTTCTTCCAGTGATATGTCATCAAATGTATTTTTACATGCAGGAATTTCGACTACTGAAATAATATATGGACCAGTGTCAGATTGGTTTTGGCTTCCTGAAGTTTATACAGAATTTAATCTTCCTTTGATGATCATCAATACAAATGGACAGGATATTCCCGATGAACCACGCATAGTAGCTGATATGGGTTTGATTGATAATGGAGAAGGAGAAATCAATTCTGTTAATGATTTTCATAATGAATATTCAGGGAAGATCAGCATAGAGTTACGTGGGGAATCTTCATTGGGATTTGCAAAAAAATCATTCAGTATCGAGCTTCAAAAAGATGATGGTTCAAATAACAATGTTTCAATACTTGGTTTGCCTGAAGAAAATGATTTTGTTTTGTATGGTCCTTATAGTGATAAAACCATGATAAAAAATGTCTTAACTTATGAACTTTTCAGTAGAACCGGCCGTTGGGCGCCTCGTACAAGATACATTGAAATTATCATTAATGATGATTACAGAGGAATTTATGTCTTAACGGAAAAACTAAAGCGGGATAAAAATAGAGTCGATATTGATAAATTAACTGCTGATGACACTTCTATGCCGGAAATGTCAGGAGGATACATACTCAGACGTGATAAGAAAGATGACTTGCCGGAAGAGGTAGCCTGGTGGAGATCTCCGGTAGAACAACCTTTCAATGAAAGAATGTGGTATCAATGTTATGATCCCGGATATGATGAACTCACCCAAAACCAGACAACTTATATTAGAGATTGGATGAGAAATTTTGATGAAATGATGTCAGGATCGAATTTTGGTGATCCTGAAAATGGATATAAAAAATTCATTAAAGTAAAATCCTTTATTGATATGATGTTTATTAATGAAATATCTAAAGGAATTGATAACTATATGTTTAGTACATATTTTCATAAAGAAAATGATGAAGATGGGGGAGAGTTAGTTGCCGGTCCTCCATGGGACTATAATCTGGGATATGGTAATTTAGATTATGGGGAGGGTTGGAACGCCAAAGAAACTTATGGATGGTGTTATCCTCAGTGGAGTCGAACATATTGGTTTGAACGATTAATGGAAGATGATACTTATTGCAATAGGGTTTACAACAGGTGGACTGAATTTAGAGATGACATTTTTAGTGATGAGGCTGTTATAGCAATTATTGATAGCTGTGTTAATGTTTTGGGAGATGCTATTGATAGAAATTTTGCTAAATTTCCAACATTAGGATATTATGTCTGGCCGGCAGTAGCACCTTATCCTGAAACTTATGAAGGGGAAATAGATAATCTTAAGACATGGCTGATTGGCCGCTTAGCCTGGATGGATAGTCAATGGCTGAATGCCGGAATTCCAAATTTACCACCGACTGATATTTATCTTTCCAATAAAAGTATTATTGAAAATCAGCCTGTTGGAACATTGATTGGTACTCTGAGCACGAAAGATAATGATAGTGATGAACATAATTATTTTTTATCAACAGGAGATGGTGATGATGATAATACAAAATTTACTATTGAAGATAATAAGTTGCTGAGTAATGCTGTATTTGATTATCAAACAAATAATACATATTCCATAAGAATAAAATCAGAAGATGATAGTTATGGAAGTTTTGAAAAAGTATTTGAAATAAAGATTTTTTCTCTTTTTCCTGCTGAACTTGAAAAAACAAACACAATTCCAACAAAGTTTGAATTGAAACAAAATTATCCCAATCCTTTTAATCCGGAAACGATGATATGTTATTCTCTGCCTAAAAATGGTTTTGTACAATTAAAGATATATGATATGCAAGGGCAGGAAGTTGCAAATTTAGTAAATGAAAAACAAGCAAGAGGAAATTATAAAATTGCATTTGATGCATCTGCTTTAACAAGTGGAATTTATTTATATAGAATACAGAGTAGTAATTTTAGCCAGACAAAAAAGTTTATTCTTTTGCAATAGTCAGATGAACAATGAAATTAATAAAACCTCCAGGGAGATAAAAATGCTTAATAAATTCAACCAGATAAGGATCTATATTAAAATTTGTATCCTTATTAGCCTGTTGGTCATTGTCACTGTTGCACAACAATCTGCGACTGGAATAAAATCTATAAAAGAAATTGATCCTACATCAATTGATCTTACTCAACCAACATTATTTATAGTGCCTTATACTCACCTTGATGATTTTTGGCGTTGGTCATATCCACAAACCATTCGTGATTTTCTCAAGAGAACACTGGATGAAAATTTTGAAGCATTTGAAGAGTATCCCAATTATGTATTCAACTGGTCAGGAGCCAGCCGTTATCAAATGATGCGTGAATATTATCCTGAAAAATATGAAAAACTTAAAAAATATATAGCAGCAGGACGTTGGTATCCAAGTGGTAGTTCCTGGGTGGAAAATGATGTAAACGTTCCATCCACAGAATCTGTAATTCGTCAAATTCTTATGGGAACACAATATTTTGAAAAGGAATTTGGAAAAGAAAGTCGTGAATTTATGCTTCCGGATTGCTTTGGTTTCCCCTATTCATTACCATCTGTTTTAAATCACTGTGGAATTCGTGGGTTCTCAACTCAGAAATTAACCTGGGAATCGGCCAATGGAATTCCCTTCAATGTTGGTCGCTGGATCGGTCCTGATGGAGAATCAGTTATCGCTGCTCTAAATGCCGGTGATTATGCCCGAGGACATAAAAATAATTACTCTACAGATGAAGGAACACTCAAACGTTTGGAAGAAAATCGTGAAAGAAGCGGGCTTCCAATCGACTTTTATTACATGGGTGGTGGTGATGTCAATAATGCCGATCGAGGTGGAGTAATTCAAAAAATTTCTCTGGAAACTCTTAAAAAAATAGAAAAAACAGAAGGACCTGTTAATGTAATAGCCGGAAAAGCGGATCTAATGTTTAATGCAATTACAGATGAGCAAGCCGAAAAATTCCCCACCTGGAATAAAGATTTACTGCTGATCAAACATTCAACCGGTGTACTTTCGTCTCAAGCTTATACAAAAAAAATTAACCGTGATGCTGAAATATTGGCTGATGCCAGTGAACGTGCCGCTGTTGCCGCCCATTTGTTAAATGGGGCAAAATATCCTTATGGAGCACTGAATAATGCGTGGGGACTTGTACTTCGAAATCAGTTTCATGACAATCTTCCGGGAACCAGTATTCCAAAAGCCTATGAACATTCATGGAACGACGGTATCATTGCTTTGAATCAGTTTGCTGGTGTTTATCAAGACGCAGTAGGTACTTTGGCACAGTCACTAAATACCAACGTCCCAGGAGTTCCCGTGATGGTTTTCAATCCACTTTCAATTTCACGAAAAGATAATGTCAAAGCCTTCATTCCTGAGGAATTAGTAAATGCAGAATCTATTGCAGTATTCAATGCAAAAGGGAAAGAGGTTCCCTCACAAATTACAGTAGGATTTGATGGAAAAAGTCGAATTCTTTTTCAAGCAGATCTTCCGCCTGTGGGAGCAGCCGTTTATTCAATTCGTAAAGGCAAATCAAAAATAAAAAAATCAGAATTAATTGTTCGTAAAGATTATTTAGAAAACAATCAGTTCAAAGTCTCAATAGATGAAAATGGAGACATATCCAGTATATTTGACAAAAAAATTGGAAAAGAATTACTGGAGAAACCGATACAACTTGAGTTTGGTGAAAACTTCCCGGATGTCAAACCAGCATGGCGGATTTACTGGAAAGATATAAAACAACCTGCTCGCAGTGTACTAACCAATCCAAGTTCAATTAAAATAGTTGAAGATGGTCCGTTACGTGTTGCTATTGAAGTAGTTCGTGAAAATGAAGGATCAAAAATTACGCAAAGAATAAGATTGTCTGCAGGTGATGATGGAAGCAGGGTTGAGACAGAAAACCTGATTGATTGGAAAAGTCGTGGAACTTTGTTAAAGGCTGCCTTTCATCTAACAGCGAAATCACCTGAAGCAACTTACAATCTGGATTTGGGTACAATCAAACGTGGAAATCGTAATGAAAAGCAATATGAAGTGCCTTCTCATGGATGGATTGATTTAACTGATAATTCCGGAAATTTTGGTGTTTCCATACTTACCGGAGCAAAATACGGTAGCGATAAAGTTGATGACAATACCTTGCGACTTACTCTAATTCACGGACCTGATACTAAAGACAGTAAACAGGAAGTTCTGGATGATGGTTCAATGAGTGAAATGAGATGGCAGGATTGGGGCCGTCACCAGTTTACCTATGCTGTTACAGGTCACAAAGGCGACTGGTGCGAAGGTAAAATCCATTGGGAAACCATGCGGTTTGAACAACGTCCTGCAGTTTTTACTGTGCCAAAACACAAAGGCAAAGGAAGTTCATTTTCATTAATTAACATCGATAATGATCAGATAAATATCCAGGCTGTTAAAATGGCTGAAAATGGATCCGGTGTAGTAGTAAGACTACAGGAACTAAATGGTAAAGCCTGCACTGGTGTAAAAGTATCAGCTGTTTTACCGATTCTTGCGGCAGAAGAAATGGATGGAGCAGAACGTCCACTCAACATTAAACTTGCAACAAAAAATGGTAACCTGAACATAGATTTTACTCCTTATGAACTGAAAACTATTCTCCTAAAAATATCAGGTAAAAAGACTATGTCTGCGAAAACTCAACCTATTGAATTGGATTATGATGCTGATGTATTCAGTTACAACAATATGCGAGAAGATGGATACAGAGAAGACCTATTTAAAGTCCGCAGGCCCAGATCTGAGGGACACCGTGGTAGTTTCGATGGAAAAGGCAGAACCTATCCGGCTGAAATGATTGGTGATGTGGTTGACGTAGGAAATGTATCCTATTCAATCGGCCCACGCGAAATAACAGAATACAATGCTGTTGCCTGTCTCGGACAAAATATTGATCTACCTAAAGGAACAAAAGTCTTACATATTCTGGCTGCTGCTGATGTAGATACGGATGTTATTTTCAAAGCTGGCGACAAGGAGTTTCCTCTGACAATTGGCGGCTGGACTGGTTATATGGGATTATGGGACAATCGTGAGTTCGAAGGATTTGTTGCAGAATTATCATACTCAATGCGTAATAACCTAAAAACTATTCATCCGGCATTTATCCGCAATCAACGAATTGCCTGGTGTGCTTCACACCATCATTTACCAGAGTCTGATGCACTTTACGAATATAGTTATATGTTTACTTACCGATTGGAAATTCCAAAAGGTGCAACAAATATAACACTACCTAACTCCCGCTTTGTGCGAATCATTGCTATGAGTGCTGGCGATGAAGGTCATGCTACTGCATTGCAGTCACCTTTTGAAGATTTGCATCGTGATAACAGTTTCAATAAAAGATTTGATAAGCCACTGGTAACAACAAAATAATATGATACTTGATAAAAAAATGACCTATAAATTGTAGAACAAGAATCCCTGCGTGCTTAATCTATTGAAGATTAAAAAGTTATTAATAATCTTCACATAAAACGATCAGAGACGGTCGTTCTATATAAAAAGGACTAAAAAATGAAAACAACACTCCGAGAAAAATTTACTAAAACCTTAGCTTTGTTTCTCCCTGGTATTTTTTTACTTGGTTTTAATATCGGTACCGGTAGTGTAACTGCAATGGCAAAAGCCGGTGCAACTTACGGCATGTCACTTTTATGGACAATTATCGCATCATGCCTGGCAACCTATTTCATGATCAATATCTATGGAAAATACACACTTGTTACTGGTGAGACTGCTTTGCAATCTTTCCGCAAACATATCCATCCAGGTGTTGGAATTTTCTTTATCATAGCCCTCACAGCCGGTGTATCCGGAAGTGTAATGGGCGTAATGGGAATCGTTGCTGAAATGTGTTCTGAATGGTCAAAAACAATAATGACTAACGGCATCTCTCCTATTTATTTCGCAGCCTTTTTTATATCACTGGTTTACTTCATTTTCTGGAATGGTAAGACCCAATTTTTCGAGCGCTCTCTGGCTGTGATCGTGGCAATTATGGCCGCTTCTTTTTTGCTTAATTTTTTCATCATGATGCCACCACCAGTAGAAATCCTAAAAGGAATAATCCCTAACCTGCCCGAAGTTCCTGTTGATCAGGGCAAAGGGCCATTTCTGGTAATTGCCTCAATGGTAGGAACCACAGTTTTTTCCGGATTGTTCATTATCAGAACTACTCTTGTAAAAGAAGCCGGCTGGACCATGAAAGATATTAAACAACAACGTGCCGATGCTATTGTTTCTGTAACAATGATGTTTGTTATCAGCGGTGCTATTATGGCTGCTGCTGCCGGAACATTATATACAGAAGGTCTTGGACTTACCAAAGCATCACAGATGGTTACATTGCTGGAACCATTGGCCGGAAAATTAGCTACAACAATTTTTGTTATAGGTATTGTTTCAGCAGGTGTATCTTCACAATTTCCAAATGTGCTGATGCTTCCATGGCT
>JAOZSR010000044.1:0-10438 GCA_029939575.1 Fidelibacterota bacterium | reverse complement strand
CATCTCAATAGTAACTCCGGCAAAACAGAAGCCTATGTCATTTTAGGGATTCGTGATGAAGTGAAGGATCCTTATATCTACATGGGTTTCCAGAATCCACCCGAAAAAGCAGAGTTCAAACGAATAATAGAAGAGCAGGATAGTGATGCATTACTTACTTGTTTTGATAAAATTCCAATCAAACCTGGTGATGTTTTCATGGTTCCCGGTGGTATGCCTCATGCCATTGGCGAAGGTGTTTTCATGATAGAGATTATGGAACCAACAGACTTTGCCGTTCGTATCGAGTTTGAACGTGGCGGATATGTATTGCCGGAAGAATCACGGTTCATGAATCGCGGAATTGATTTTGCCATTTCCATGTTTAATTATGAGTCAACATCAATAGATTTGATCAAAGAACGCTTTTTCTGTGAGCCACGAGTTCTTGAAACACAAAATAAAAGTAAAGAATATGTTTTGATTGATGACACTAAAACACCTTGTTTCAGTGTCAATCGTATTAACATTAAGGACAGTTACATCAAAAAAGCCGACTCATTTTATATTGGAATTGTTTCAAAGGGAAATGGCACAATTATTATTGATGACAAATCTTATCAGGTAAATGAAGGTTCAAGATTTTTTGTACCTTATAAAACCAATTCTGTTATATATAAATCAGAAAAAGAAATGGAAATCATTACCACTTTTCCTCCAGAATAATTCGGATAATTACATGCTAAAAAAGCAGTGGAAAATTATTAAAGGATTAATCGATGAAAATAAAAATAATATTCTTACTATTTTTCCTTTTTTTAAACCTAATGGCTTTTGCCCAACAAACTGAAGTTCATTACCTATCAGGTACCGGTGCTGATAACACTGTGATCTGGGATTTTTACTGCTCGGATGGTATGAATAGTAAAAAATGGACAACCATTGAGGTACCATCTTGCTGGGAACAGCAAGGTTTTGGCCAATACCAATATGGACATGATCCATTTGAAGAGCGGTTAAAAGAGACTGGTACTTATAAGCATAATTTTAATGTTCCACAAAACTGGAAATCTAAGCAGACAAAAATTGTTTTCGAAGGAGTAATGACTGATGCCAGAGTCAAAGTAAATGGTAAAATAGCCGGAGTTGTCCATCAGGGAGCATTTTACCAGTTTGAATATGACATTACCAAACTATTAAAATTTGGAGAGCAAAATTCACTTGAAGTTTTTGTAAAGAAGTTCTCTGATAATGAGACTGTAAGTTATGCAGAAAGAAAAGCGGATTATTGGATTTTTGGTGGTATTTTTCGTCCTGTTTACCTGGAAGCAAAACCTATGGAAAATATTCAAAGAGTAGCTATTGATGCTAAAGCCGATGGTTCTTTTGAAGCAGATATATATACAACTCCATTAAAAAAATCAGACCTGATAGAAGTTGATATTCAAACTTTAGATGGTACAACCTTGGACACTTTTTCAGGAAATGCTATCAAAGATATATCACATATATCAGGCATATTTAATAATCCAAAACTTTGGAATCCTGAGTCTCCATTTATTTATCAGGCAATATTCAAGTTGAAATCCGGGGAAAATATATTACATCAGCACACTGAGAAGTTTGGATTTAGAACAGTAGATGTCAGGGAACATGACGGCATTTACATCAATAATGTAAAAGTAAAATTGAAAGGTGTAAATCGCCACACCTTCCATCCTGATTATGGTCGTACTTCATCAAAAAAACTAAGTATCAAAGCCGTAGAATTGATGAAGGAAATGAATATGAATGCGGTTCGTATGTCACATTATCCTCCTGATAAACATTTCTTAGATGTATGTGACTCTATCGGATTATTTGTGTTAGATGAGTTGGCCGGATGGAACAAACCTGCCTATGATGATACTGTAGGGCTCAAACTTCTGACTGAAATGATTGCACGAGATGTAAATCATCCAAGTATTATAATGTGGGATAATGGTAATGAAAGCGGTTGGAATAATACATTGAATGATGATTTTGCCCGACTTGATATACAAAAAAGAGAAGTGATTCATCCATGGCAACATTATGGAAAAATCAATGCCAGACACTATGTAAATTATAATTATCTTTCGCTGGATAACTATGGTAAACGTGATATTTTCCTGCCAACTGAATTATTGCATGGCCTATATGATGGTGGTCATGGTGCCGGACTGGAAGATTACTGGTTACGGATATGGAACCATCCTTTAGCTGCAGGGGCATTTCTGTGGGTTTTTGCAGATGAAGGAATTGCCAGAACTGACAGAAACGGAGAAATAGATTTTGATGGGAATCACGCACCTGATGGCATCCTCGGGCCTTATATGGAAAAAGAGGCCAGTTTTTACACAATTAAAAAAGTGTGGAGTCCAATATTTATTGAAAAGCGTTACATTACATTAAAATTTGACGGCATTTTCAATATTCAAAACCGATATCATTTTACTAATCTGGATCAATGTACTTTTTCAGCAAAATGGATTACTTATGATAAAAAAGGTGAAAGCAATATAACCAGAGAAGATAAGATAATATTACAAGTAGAACCAGGTCAAAATGGTAAACTCAAAATTGATCTTCCCTCCAATTGGAATACAAATCATGTATTGAGTATTACTGCCATTGATAAGCAAGGAAAAGTAATTACTGACTGGTCATACCCTGTTCAATCAGCCTCAGAAGTTTCCGCAGATATTAAAACAGGTCGAAAGAATGCAAAAATTAAATTATCCGAGAATGAAAATGAGTTTATGGTAAAAGTAGGTAAACTTTCATACAAATTTGCAAAAAAGGACGGAATGCTAACTTCTGTAAGCAACAAAGGAAAAAATATTCCCTTGGTTGATGGACCTCTATTTGTCAGCCGTGATAAAGATGTTGAAAGTGTCAGTTCTCAGCAAGAAAATGATGGATCAGTCTCAATTATCACAATCTATAATGAAGATGCAGATTCCGTAATCTGGAATATCCAAAAAAACGGTTTACTGGATCTGAAAGTCGCATATAAACCTGCTGGAAAAGCTCCTTTTGCCGGAATTACTTTTTCATTTCCAGAAGATAATGTGTCAGGAATAAAATGGATGGGGCAAGGTCCTTACCGTGTTTGGAAAAACAGAATGCAGGATAATGATTTTGCAGTCTGGGAAAAACAAAACAACAATACAATTACCGGCTATTCCGGATTTGAGTATCCTGAATTTAAAGGATATCATGCAGATTTATATTGGGCAGAGATCAAGGGCAAAAATAGTCCCGGTTTTAAAGTTTATGCAAAATCCAATGACATATTCCTGCGATTACTGACGCCAGAGCAACCTGAAGATGGACGAACAACAATTATGAAATTTCCTTCTGGAAACATCTCCTTTCTTCACGGAATCAATGCTATAGGAACAAAATTTAAAGGTGCCGGTAGCCTTGGTCCACAGTCTGGTGAGAATTACTTTAACTCACATCATTTCTATGGAGAAAAATTAAGGATGAATATTGTCTTTGATTTTGGATTTTATAACTAAATAATAATTATGGTATAAAAGTTATTGTTAATAATCGCAATGTTCGGGCAGTAAAATATAATAATTCAGGAATGGATGAATTATCTATTGAGTTTCCAAAAAGCGTATATGCTGGGCAAAGTATAAAAATTAAATTATAACACTAAATCTTATTAATATAAAAGGAGAAAAAATTTTGAAAAAAGCCATCTTAATATTAGGATTACTTTTTCTTATTAATTGTGGTAATTCTAGCAAAAAGGAATTAAATCCATCCTTAACTTTGTGGTATGATAAACCAGCCTCAAACTGGGACGAGGCACTTCCTGTTGGCAATGGCAGATTGGGAGCAATGATCTATGGTGGCACTGAAAAAGAGATCATACAGTTTAATGAAGAGACTTTATGGACAGGTCAACCCCATGATTATGCTCATGAAGGAGCACATGAAGTATTGGATTCGCTTCGTCAATTACTATGGGATGGTAAACAAAAAGAAGCACACGAACTAGGTAATGCGAGGTTTATGTCACAACCTTTTGGACAGTTTAGTTACCAGCCTTTTGGAAATATCTCTTTTAATTTTCCCGAACATAAAAACATTTTGAATTTCAAACGAACACTTGATTTGGAAAATGCAATATCCACAGTTCAATATGAAATCGATGGTGTAAAATATAATCGTGAAGTTTTCGCTTCTGAGCCTGATCAGGCAATTATTATTCATCTGGAAACCTCAAAAAATGGGCAACTAAATTTTAGTATTGACCTAAACTCACCTCACTCAAAATATAATGTTACTATAGAAGGTGATGAAATTATTCTAAAGGGAAAAGCAAATAACTATCATCAACAATTTGATACACAAAAAATGGCCTATCCTGATAGCAAGCTAACTTTCGAAGCCCGACTAAAAGTGATACAAAAAGGTGGTAAAATAAAGTCAAAAGACAATACAATTTATATTGAGAATGCAAACAATGCGACCTTGTACCTGGTTGCTGCTACAAGTTTTGTTAATTATAATGATATTAGTGGAAATCCTTCAGAACTTTGTGAAAATTACCTGAATGAAATTGATGGAAAATCTTATAATGATCTAAAAGAAAACCACATCAAAGATTATAAGGAATTATTTAAACGAGTTGAATTGGATTTGGGAAAATCTGAGATTTCAAATCGTCCTACAGACCAAAGATTAATTTCTTTCAAAGAAGATGAAGATCCCAGTATGGTTTCACTTCTTTATCAATATGGAAGATATTTGCTGATTTCTTCTTCAAGACCTGGTACACAGCCGGCAAATTTGCAGGGAATCTGGAATGACAAGATGGATCCTCCATGGGACAGTAAATATACGATTAATATCAACACAGAGATGAATTACTGGCCGGCAGAAATAACTAATCTATCTGAACTCACAAATCCTGTTATAAACATGGTAAAAGATCTATCTGTTACAGGAAAAAATGTAGCAAAAGAGCATTATAATCTTAACGGTTGGGTGACGCACCACAACACTGATCTTTGGCGAGGTGCAGCACCTATTAATAATGCTAATCATGGGATTTGGGTGACTGGTGGTGCCTGGTTATGTCAACATCTTTGGTGGCATTATCAATTTACCGGAGATAAAGAATATTTAAAAAACACATACCCCATTTTAAAAGAGGCTTCTAGATTTTTTGCTGATTATCTGGTTTCTGATCCAATCAATCCTGAATGGCTTGTCAGTGGACCGAGTAATAGTCCAGAAATTGGTGGCCTTGTAATGGCTCCAACTATGGATCACCAAATTATCCGGAATCTTTTTTCCAATACAATTGAAGCAGCCGGAGTTCTTGGAATTGATGCAGATTTTTCTAAATTCCTAAAGAATAAACGAGATAAAATTGCTCCCAATCTTATTGGAAAATATGGTCAGTTACAGGAATGGTTAATTGATAAAGACAATCCTAAAGATCAACATCGTCACGTATCACATCTTTGGGGTTTACATCCGGGAAATGAAATTCATCCTTTAACAACACCGGAATTAGCAGAAGCATGTAAAATTACACTTTCACATCGTGGTGATGAAGGTACAGGCTGGTCACGTGGATGGAAAATCAATTTTTGGGCAAGGCTTTTAGATGGCGATCATTCATTTTTAGTTCTTCGCAATTTGGTGGTTCCTTCCAAAACCAAGGAAACCAATTACAAAGAAAAGGGTGGTTTATACATGAATCTTTTTGATGCCCATCCTCCTTTCCAGATTGATGGTAATTTTGGAGCTACTTCCGGCATTACTGAAATGTTACTACAATCTCATTTACGTGATGAAGAAGGTACTTACTTTCAGGATATCCTCCCTGCCCTGCCTTCTAAACTTTCTACCGGTGAAATATCAGGAATAAAAGGTCGTGGCGGTTTTGAAATATCCATTAAATGGGAAAATGGAGAACTGGTGAGAGTAAAAGTAAAATCTCTTCTTGGAAATAAATTGAACCTGAGATACAGAGGAAAATTAATTATCAAAAAAACGAGCAAAAATGAAACTCTTACATTTGTTTCTAATGATTTTTAATCCAATAAAAAAAACAATGGAGTATCTATACGATGAAAAAAATAATTATCTTCGCATTAATCGCAATATCAACTCTAACAGCACAGTCAATTACTCCTGACCAATTGGAATTTCGCAGACAAGCAGTAAAACGAATAATTTTTGATAAATCTCAGGATATTCCATTAGCAGGATTATGGCCGGCAAAGGTGGTGGGATTAGATATAATGTATCCATCTCTTGGCGAGCAATTAAACAATCCACAACTTTCAATCAGCGAAGGGCGCTTGAAGATCACTGCTGATCAGCATGCCACATCAACTCGCTGGATTGGTGCATTCAATCCTTTTGCAGTCTATAACATAGAAATAAATAATTTCAAGGGATCTGGTGAAGTAGGAGCGATGTTCCGTGATGCCGATTATGATAACCGGATCATAACAATGTTACAGGTTGACAATAGTCAATACAAATCTATTAAATGCATGATAATAAAAGATGGTCAAAAAGTTGAATCACAGGATTTTGAACTTCCAGAAAAATTAAACATCAGCAGTCCTATTATCCTGAGAGTACAAATGGTGGCTGTTGGACTCAATTTATACATCGAGCAATATGAAAAATCAACATTGATTGGAAGAATGGATTTTGTTCAACACTTTGATCTCCGTAAAAAAGATTTAATGCGACGGTTTGAGTTCTGTCTGTACAGCTCATTGGAAGCCAAAGCAGTAGTTGAAATCGATGAAGTGACAGAAGTATTGTCACCCGGTATCGGGCAGTCAGATCTACGAATAGTAACTTATGAAGATGGATCAGCATTTTTTAAGAATGAACGATTATGGATATTAGTAACTGTTCGTGGTGGTGGATTACCTCATCCTATGCAAGGAGTTTACAGTATTAATCCATCTATATTTGATATCAAATTTGAAGGAATAATATTATACGATCGAAATGATGGATTACTAAGAAATGATCTGGCTTCAAATATATTCTATGATCGAAATGCTCAGGAATGGCGTGGATTTACTACAGGTTTTTCATCTTATGGCGATCCTTTGAAAAAAGAAAAAAAACAAATTTGGGCTGTGCAAAGTTCCAGAGAACCACTTCAGGGAATCTCCATCATGAAAGCCAAAACTTTAGGTCTGGTTGCCGACTATGAAGATCCTCAATGTATCTATGATTCCGAAGCAAAAAAATGGCGTATGTTACTCTGTGAAAATCACAAAGGTTATAAAGCAGTAATCAGAGAATCCGATACATGGGATGGTAAATATGAACTTATTTCAGGCCCGATAAAAATAAACAGCACTGGTACTCAGATACAAACTATTGGAGATAAGCGTTATGCTCTATTCGGTAGCAAGGACAGAACAATTTATATTTATACCTACCCTGATCTTCAACCCTATGGTGAGTTGAATATTCATCGTCCACCTTGGAGTGACAAAAGTGGAACACGAATCTGGCCAAATGTTGTACCATTACCAGAAGGGTATCCTGCTCCATATATTGCACTAATGATGGATCGCCTGAATTTTCCTGGTATGAAGGGTGGCAACTGGACTTATGGAGCAATGTATTTATATCATGGATACCTGAAAAACTGATTTATTATCTACCAATTACTTTAAACTGTTTATAGAATTAAAGGATTACAAAATGAAAAGACGAGAATTTTTAAGAGCAGGTGGACTTGGAACTCTTGTAATGGTTCTGGGAGAAAAAAGCCTATCAGCAATGACATTTAACAATGAAGATAAACCAAATATTCTGATCATTATGACTGACCAGCAAACCTACGATGCTGTGGGTTATTCCGGAAACAAAAATATTATTACTCCTAATCTGGACAAACTTGCAAGTGAGGGTGTCAATTTCAGTCATGCTGTTACTCCCTGCCCTGTTTGTGTTCCGGCAAGAACTTCGATTTATACTGGTCGATTAACAGAAACCACTACTATCAGACGAAACAAAGATGCACTTACAGGTGAGTGCTACTATCCTACCTTTGATGAGATTTTGGCAAAAAGAGGCTACAGGACAGAGTATTACGGAAAATTTCATGCACCTGCGCATATGGCAAAAGTTTATCAAAATCCTCCTGTAGAAGGAATGGCAGGCACTGATCCGATTGTACACTGGGAACCAATCTATGTAAAATATCTCCAGAATAAATATAAGGAGAGACCGCTAAAAAAAGGTGAGTTATATGAAACCACTTTTTATGGAGGAACAATTCCTTATAAATTACATCCAACAGACAGTCAATATGATAGAGTAGCAGCAGGCGATATTCCTGAAAAAGCAAAATTAAAATCAATGAGTCAGGCTGATATTCATGGTGTTATTGACTTGCCGGCAGAAGATACAATTACTGCAATCCAGGCAAAACAGACACTTGTAGCCCTGGATCGTTTAAAAGATGAAAAGTTTGTCCTAACCTGTTCATTTCATTGTCCTCATGTGCCTATTACACCTTCTGAGCCTTATGCTTCAATGTATAACCCCAAAGAAATGGACACACCAGCATCAATTAAGGATACAAGAGAGAATTCTCCTTATAATCCCGGTAAAGTTATACATCCCTATGATGACAGGGAAAAAGTCCAATATATGGTTGCCAATTACTATGCTTTTGTTACAGAAATCGATGATTGGATTGGTAAGATTCTTAAGAAACTGGATGATTTAAAATTAACAAAGAAGACCCTGGTAGTATTTGTATCTGATCATGGAGAAATGCTGGGAGCACACGGCATGCGTGGAAAATTTAATTTCTATGAAGAGTCCGTTCGCGTTCCTTTTGTTGTTCGTTATCCCGGAAAAATTAAACCAGCACAAACCATTTCAAATCCAATTTCAACTCTTAATATCTTTCCTACAGTTCTTGAATATGCAGGAATGAAGAATATACCAACCGACGGCTATTCATTAAAAGGAGTAATGGAAGGTACAGAGAAACCAAAATATGATTTCGCAGTATCAGAATGGACTTGGCTGAATGAAAATGTTCCGTCAATAATGATTCGAACAGATGACTGGAAGTTAATGACCACTCATCGTAGCGGTGGTAAAAATGTAGATGTGCTATTTGATCTGAAAAATGATCCTCATGAAATGAATAATCTTATTGGTTCAAATCCTGAGAGATTTAAATATAAAGAGACGGCTGAAGAATTACGTGCAAAATTAGTAGACTACTTAAAAGAAGTAAATTATCCACTTGTAGAAGGTATTGAAAAAAGAATATTGGTTAGAAAATAGAAAGATTGATTGATGAAGCCCAAAAAATTAATATCAATTATTTGTTTTGGTTCTATAATAAACTGCAACAAAGACAAATCACCTCTGAAAGTTCTTGTAATTACCGGTGGTCATAAATATGACAAAATTGAATTCAATACCATGTTATACATAATATAATCATTGAGCATATACTTGAAGAAAACATAAAAACTAAAAAAAAGTTTGCCTATTATTTTTTATTTGGTTAATTTGCCAAATGAGAAATAATAAACAAGGAAAGTAAATGAACCCAAAAGATAATATTTTAATTAACGAAACCGCCAAAGTATTCAAAGCCATCAGTCACCCAACAAGACTTTGGATAATCGATCAATTGGCTAAAGGTGAAATATGCGTATGCGTTTTTAATGAAAATCTTGATGCAGATTTTTCAACAATTTCCAAACATTTAACTGTTTTGAAAGAAGCCGGAATTGTGGACTTTGAAAAACGAGGCAAACAGGTTTTTTATAACTTGAAAATGGATTGTATCCTAAATTTCATTTTATGTGTACGTGGAACCATAAAAGATAATATAGTAAGTAAACTTAATCAAATAGAAAAATTAGAGGTTTAATCATGAACTGGAAAGAAGAGTGGAAAAAACTTTTTTGGATAATTGTAGCTTTTCTGGCAATGTTTTTTCTGCCTATAGGCATGAAACGCTTTGACAATGCTATACTAGAATCTTTTCATCTGGCCAAATGGTATGCTCAGGAGCATGTTTTATTGTGCTTAGTACCTGCATTTTTTATTGCCGGTGCTATTGCAGTTTTTATTAGTAGTAATTCAGTCATGAAATACCTTGGAGCACAAGCAAAAAAGGTTGTAGCCTATGGTGTAGCCTCTGTATCTGGGACAATTCTGGCAGTATGCTCATGTACAGTATTACCATTATTTTCCGGGATTTATCGAATGGGAGCGGGACTTGGACCAGCTACAGCTTTTCTTTATTCCGGTCCGGCTATCAATGTTATGGCCATTGTATTAACAGCAAGAATTCTTGGAATAAAGCTAGGTCTTGCACGGGCGATCGGAGCAATTTTATTTAGTATAATCATTGGTTTACTAATGCAATTTATATTTCGCAAGGAAG
>JAOZSR010000043.1 GCA_029939575.1 Fidelibacterota bacterium | reverse complement strand
AATACTTTTTTCATTTTATACCTCCATTAATTTTTATAATCAATATTACTTTATTTTTCATCTTAAAACCCTGCTGGTGGTCCTGGTGGCATAGGCAGACCTGGATCATCAGCTTGCCCGTTAATTATGAGATAAGCTGCAACACCACCAACCGTTAATACTCCTCCGGCAAGCCATTTCCACAACCCACCTTTCTTTTTTATTCCTGCCATATCATTAGCGATATCGCTCATTACTTCAATTAATCCATCCAAATCACCTTTATAATCATCCATATAACTTTTTTCAATTTCCGTAGTAAAACAATTGATAAGCATAACATCTATTGTATATCTCTTGGAAATTTTTCCAACATAGCCAATCACAAGGAAAGCCGCTCCTTTCTTCTTGCCAAATTTTGCCAACTCTTTAGCTAATTCCTGTTTATCGAAACCATCTCTTGTTCGCATAGCGATTTCTTTATCAAGTTCTACCATTGCTGATCTTGACATTACACTAAATTTGTTGGTATTTACAATTTGATTTCTAAAGCGGTTGGAGAGAATCTGGACATCTTCTTTATTAAAATATCCAACGGGTTTTAAATCTAATACAGCTATCTTCTTCTTTTCTGCATAAATTATAGATGTTAGCAGAATCAAAATAAAAACAATCTTCTTCACAGGATTCCTCCCATTAAATTATTTAACTGTTTACATAAAAGAGCTTTAGATGCTTTGGTCGTTTAATTTAAACTAATAGAATATAAAATTATTAATCACAGGACCAAAAAAAAATTAAATAATACTTATAATAGATAATAACTAAACAATTAATTATTGTCAAGTCTTGTTTTAAGTTTTTTAATTATCGCAAGATATATTTCAATATCATTCAATATGTAAATATTTAAAGGTTAAAACGAGGAAGATATGTGATTATTAACTATAAACTATTAATATGAAGAATAATAAAAAAGAAAAGAGCAATATAAAACAATCGGCTTTAGGAATATTTTTTTGTTTTCATAATTTAAATTATGTGTTCCGATGTTGCCGCAAAAATTAATTTTTAAATCTATAACTTTCGGATAATATTATCGTCTTTGGGAGTTTTAACAAAAAATATCCATAACACAGCACCTAAAGTAACGAGAAAAATCGAACTTAACTGGTAATGAGTTAATCCGAAAGAACTAATGGGATTAATTCTAATGAATTCCAAAAAGAAGCGTTCAACTCCGGCAATTATAAGAAATAAAGCAAATGTTGAACCTTTTTTCTTTAGCCGTGGTCTGATATATTTTATGAGTAAGAAAAATATTGTTACATTAAAAAATGTCTCATATAATTGAGTCGGATAAACCGGTAGAGAAATTTGTGAATAGGAATTGATTAATCCTTCATGATATTGATGAAAGGAAGCCTGACTTCCACCCGGAAAACTAACTCCTGGCCCTACATGACAGACATCTCCATGACAACATCCGGCAAAGAAACAGCCGATGCGTCCTATCCCCTGACCCAAAAGTAATACAGGGCCGATTATATCACCATAATCTCCCAAAGATTTTTTCTTAAGCAAAAGCAGGCTAACTACTGTGATTGTTCCGGCAATTAATCCGCCATGGAATACCAGCCCGGAGCCGGAAAATATTGAACCAATTGGATCAGCTATTGTATCAGAAAAATTTTCAACCAGGAAAAAGAGTTTCGAGCCGCCGATTCCACCAATGGCACCCCAAAAAATCAGATCGCTGGCAAAAATCGGATCTTCGCCTAATTGTTTGATTTCATGTTTTAAAATAAAATATCCTGTTAAAAAAGCACTGGCCATCATAAAGCCATAAGTATATATTGTAATTGGTCCAAGTTTCAATAATTCCGGATGCATCTTACTCCCTGTCTAATTTATTAATATGTAAAACATTCTTTAGTTTTCTTTTAGGTACATGTAAAATACCAGAATCATCTTTCCAGTATTTTATATTATCACTGGTTTCCTCAACCTGTGGTATTTCTTTTGGGTATCCCGCAGCAATCACACAATCGATATAATATTTTTCAGGAATATTGAAAATTTGTCGAATTTTCATTCTATCAATTGATAACATCCAACATGTTCCAATACCTTTTGCAAGTGCGCTAATAATAAAATTTTCAACAGCTGCACCCACATCATATTTATCTTCGATTTTGTTCATTTCTTTATTAATAAGAACAATTAAATATGCTGTTGGTCTTTCATCTTCTGCTGGATTTCCATTGGGAGTAATGTACGCAGCCCACTTTAATAATGGAAAAATCCTGTCAATTTTCTTTTTCTCATTAATCAGTAGATATTCTATTGGTTGCAAATTTGCAGCTGATGGTGCCAATCTAGCTGTATTAATGCAATCAATCAGCACTTTTTCGTCTAATAATTCCTGGGAAAATTTACGTATTGTTCTTCTTGAATTAATTAATTCAAGAACTTTATCTTGAAAGTTCAAAACAAAAAATCCATTATTATCTTAGGCTGTCTCTTAATTCAAAATTCATAACACGTAATTTGGCTACCAATATTTTGGCAAGATTACGCATAATGATAAAACCAGCATGCTCATTTTTTTCCAGAAAGCGAAGGAGATCAATATTATCAATATAAACTAATGATGTATCTTCCTCGGCAATAACAGTTGCCGAACGGGTTGCTTCATCCAGAAAGGAGAATTCACCAAAAATTTTATGATCTGATAAATTAATGATTTTTTCATATTCACCATTCTGCAAAGTTGACAACATATTTACACTAACACGACCATTTTTAATAATATATAATTCTTTGTTAACCGTGCCTTCCTGAAATATTATTTCACCTTTTTTTAGATCTTGTACATGAAATAATTTTGACAAGTCACTAATTTCAACGTCACTTAATCCATCCATTAATTGACATTGTCTTAAAGCGTTTTGAATTGACATCATTTCACCTCATTTTCTTTAACTATTTCAAAATTTATATTTAAGAACTAAAATTTATATTAAATAATAGATTGTTCTGCAAGATAAACAGTATTATAAATAAGCATTGAAATTGTCATTGGCCCCACGCCACCTGGAACCGGGGTGATCGCACTGGCGATTTTAGAAACTTCAGCGTAATTCACATCACCAACTAATTTATATCCTTTTTCCAAAGAAAGATCTTCTACTCTGTTAACTCCTACATCAATAACAACTGCCCCTTTTTTTATAAAAGATGCATCGATTAATTCGGCCTTACCAATAGAAGCAATTACAATATCAGCCTGTTTAACAAAATATTGTAATTTTTTTGTTCTTGAATGGCAAACTGTAACAGTAGCATTGCCAAATTTTGCTTTTTTACTTAATAAGTTAGCAATTGGTTTTCCAACAATATTACTTCTGCCAATTACAACAACATGTTTGCCATTAGTTTCAATATTATAATATTTTAAAAGCATTAAAATGCCATGAGGTGTGCAAGGTAAAGGTGCTTCAATATCTAGTATCATATTTCCTAAATTTTCAGGATGAAGGCCGTCAGCATCTTTTTTAGGATCGATTGCTTTAATAACTTCCAGACTATCAAGATGATCAGGTAAAGGTAACTGGACTAAAATCCCATGAAATTTATTATCATTATTAAGATTATTAATTAATTGCAATATTTCATCAAGTTTAACATCTGCAGAAAGTCGAAATGTCTCTGAAACCAGTCCCAATTTATGAAATGCTTTTTCTTTCATACCAACATATACTTTTGATGCAGGATCATCACCAACCAGAATCACAGCCAAACCGGGAATTACAGAATGATCATTGGATAAAATATCTATTTTATTTTTGAGACCAAACCTTATCTTTTTTGATATCTCACGCCCGTCAATTTTTATCATTTTGCATAACTCGTACTTCGATGTTCTCTGATTACCATAACTTTAATTTGACCAGGATAATTTAATTCTTCCTGAATTTTCGCTGCAATTTCTTCTGATAGAAGATCAGATTCTGGATCATTGACTTTGTCATTTTCTACCATAACTCTGACTTCACGCCCTGCCTGGATGGCATATGTTTTTGATACACCATCAAAAGAATTTGCGATATCTTCCAATCTTTCAAGACGTTGAATATAATTTTCAAGAGTATCTCCACGTGCACCTCTCCTCGATCCGCTTATCTGGTCAGCAGCAGCAACAATTACAGATATAGGATTAAGCGGTTCTACTTCTTCATGGTGAGATTCAATTGCATTGACAATAATCGGTTTTTCTTTAAATTTTTTGGCAATATTTCCACCAATCATGGCATGTGTACCAGTTGTATTCCGATCAATTGCTTTGCCAATATCATGTAACAGTCCTGCTCTTTTTGCCACAGTACCGTCAAGGCCTAACTCGGATGCCATTAATCCTGATAACCAAGCGACTTCAATAGAGTGTTTAAGCACATTTTGTCCATAAGAGGTACGGTATTTTAATTTTCCTAAGATTTTCATCATTTCTCTTGGAAATGGTGGCATATTTACTTCATCTATAGCATCTTCAGCTGCTTGAAATATAGCCTCTTCAACCTCTTTTTTGGCTTTAACGACAACTCCTTCTATTCTACTTGGATGAATTCTACCATCGGCAATTAATTTTTCCAGGGCAACTCGAGCAACTTCCCTTCTCACAGGATCAAAGCCCGATAAAACAACAGCTTCCGGAGTATCATCAACAATAATTTCAACACCTGTTAACGATTCAAAATGCCTGATATTTCGACCTTCACGACCAATAATCCGGCCTTTCATTCCATCATTTGGAAGATTTACAACGGATACTGTAGTTTCAGCAGTATGATCGGCAGCAGTTCTTTGAATAGCTGATACTATAATCTTCATTGCTTCCCTATTTGCTTCAGTAAGAGCTTTATCTTTGATTTCTTTTACCTTAATAGCAACTTTTTGCTTGGCACTATCAATTAAATTTTCCTTCAATATTTCTTCAGCTTCTTTTTGAGAAATACCTGCAATTCTTTCCAAACGTTCAATTTGATTATTTATCACATTCTGTAATTCTTTTTCTTTTGCAATTACCTTTTCCCTGATTTTTTGGACATCCTGTTCTTTTTTATCCAAATCGTCTAATTTTTTATCGGCAATTTCCATTTTGCGCTCAAGATAAAACTCACGTTTAACGAGTTTTTTCTCGATATTTCTAACTTCTTTTAGTTTATTTTTTGATTCGGCTTCGGCTCTTTGTTTTATTCGAATAGATTCATCTTTTGCCTCAAGTCGGGATTCACGTTTCAAGTCAGCTGCTTCTTTTTTGGCACTCAAAATAATATCTGACATTGCTGAATGAGTAGATTTTAATTTTTGTGTGTAAATATATATACTAAATATTCCGCCAGAGATTAATCCTATTACTCCTGCAACAATTATATATATACTATCCATATTTTATCTCCTAATTATAAAGAATTTCAGAAAGCGATTATTTTCACCTGAAATTAAAATAGGAATTGTCTGATTTATTTTAAGTAGTGAATTATTATTCTTGTACTTTTTCGTCAATTTCATCAATCAGAAATTTAACTTTTTCAGATAAATTTCTAATTACTTCTTCTTTTTCCTTATTACAATTAAAGAGTTCATCTGTTATATTCATTGCGGCTAAAATTGCAATTCTCAAGCCTGATTGTGATTTGGCCAAAGATTTTTCGACCTCTTCCATTTTTTCGTTGACGAAATTCGCGACACTTGTTATATACGTCGGGTCAGCTTGTGCCTTTACCGGATAGTCCTGACCATATATTGAAACTTTAACAAAATTGTCTTTTTTATCATTCATAATAAATTCACTAAAAAATTCCTAAGTCCAAGTTTTATTTTGTCTGAAACTTTTCAAGCAGTTCCAGCATTCCTTCAATTTTTTCTTTAATTTGTTTCTTTTTATCAAGTGTAAAGATTATTTCTGAAGAAACTCCTTCCTCTAATTTACTTTTTATTTGCTGGTTTTCAGTGCGTAGTTTTGAAATTACGTCTAATAAACCATAAATTTTTTCTTCCAATATTTTTAATTCGTTAAATTCCATTTATCTTAACTCGGCTTGTATTTCCTTTTCCAAAGTTTTAATAATAATGGCCATAATCTTATCAACTTCTTTATCTTTTAATGTTCTTTCCCTATTTTGAAATACTAGATTAAAAGTAAAGCTTTTTTTGTTAGATTCAATGCTTTTTCCATGATATAAATCATAAAATTTCACATTGGTTAATAATTTAGTACCTTTTCTACGAATTATTTTTTCAGCCTGTTCCATTGTTATATCTTTAGATATTACAATAGAAATATCCCTTTGTATTGATGGATATTTGGGTAAAGGTTGATATTTTTGAACAAATCTGGAATGTTTTAGAAAAACAGAAATATCAGATTCCAAAACGAAGACTGAATTTTCAATATTCCATTCATTTTTTAAATATTCAGCAGATAATTCACCAAAGAATCCTAAATCATCATTACCACATTTAACAGTTATTAAATTTTTAAAAGGTTTAATATTATCCTGTGTATATGAAAATGATGTGATACCAAAACGCTCTCCAAGTTCTTCCAAGATACCCTTTAAAGAATATATATTGGCTGCTCTTGTTGTATATTTCCAAAGTTTCTCTTCGATATTTCCGGTAAGTAGAACACCGAATTTTAATTTCTCTTCAGCACCTGTTATTGATTTTTTGTCAACAGACTGGACATTTCCCATTTCAAAAATTTTAATATCATGATTCTGTACACGAATATTTTTCTGACAGGTCTGAACCAATCCGGGTATTAAAGAAGTACGTAAAAATGCCATATCAAGGCTTAAGGGATTTTTTACTTTTACCGGATTCTTGTTTTCTGAAAAAGAAGATGTGAATTTTTCATTAACTAAGGAATTATTATAAACTTCAGATAAACCGAATGATGCCAGGGTCGAACGGATTAATTCAATATTATTATATTCTGAATTTGCACCCGGAACCGGGTGAATTTGTAAATGTTTGGCTGACGGAACCTTTTCCATTCCAAAAATTCGAACAATTTCTTCAATATAGTCAACTTCACGCTCAAGGTCTGGTCGCCAGGAGGGTGAAATAAGAAAAATACTTTTATCTTTAACTTTATTGATTTTACAACCTAATTGGCGAAATTTCTTTTCAACCCATTTTTTATCAAAACTAATTCCGATCAGATCATCAATTTTTTTGAAACGAATTTCAATTTCATCCATTTCAATTTTATTTTTATAATTATCAACAATTCCCTTACAAACTGTTCCACCTGCCAATTTAACAATTAAATCTGTAACCCGATTAAGAGCATAAATTAGACCCTCATGATCAGCGCCTCTTTCAAAACGATATGATGAGTCAGTTTGCAAACCAAGATATTTTGAACCTTTTCTGATGGCAGATGGATCAAAATAAGCACTTTCAATTAAAATATTACTTGTCTCATTATCAATTTCTGAATTTTCCAATCCCATAATACCGGCAATAGCAACAGGCTTCTCACCATCACAGATCAACAGAATATCTTCTGAGAGTTTGCGCTCTTCTCCATCAATAGTTGTAACAATTTCATTTTCTTTGGCATTACGAACCACTATTTTTTTATCAGCAATTTTATCATAATTAAAAGTATGTAGCGGGTGGCCAGTTTCCATCAGAACAAAGTTTGAAGCATCAACAATATTATTAACAGATCTTAGGCCTACACTTTTTAGGTAGTTTACCAACCAATCCGGAGAAGGACCAATCTTTGCCCCTTTAATTACCCGCGCAGAATATCGAGGACAAGATTTTCCATTTTTAATTTCAACATCAATAGATTCACTAATCTCATTACCTGTTTCCTGAAATTCTATCATCGGAATAGAAAGTTTTCCTTCTGTCAATAGAGTAATATCTCTGGCAACGCCAATATGTGAAGTACAATCAGGTCTGTTTGGTGTCAAATCAATTTCAATTATTGTTCCCTGACTGGCATAATAATCTTTGAAGTTTGTTCCAGTTTGGACATTATTAGGAAGAACGATAATACCATCATGGTTGTCAGAAAGTCCCAGTTCATCTTCAGCACAGATCATACCTTCAGATTTCACACCTCTAATTTTAACCGGTTTGATCTTAAAACCTTTACCTAATATCGCTCCAAGTTTTGCAAATACAACTTTTTGTCCTTTTTCAACATTTGGAGCGCCACATACAACATCCCATTCCTTTTCCCCTTCAAAAACCTTACAAATTTTCAGTTTGTCAGCATTGGGATGTTTAGTTACCTCAAGTACATCGGCAACTACAACATTTTTAATCTCAGATACCGGACTTTTCTTAATTGTTGCTTCCAGACCAAGATAGGTAAGTTTATCCTCTAATTCTTTAGGTGAATAGGGAATTTCTATATATTCTTCGAGCCATTTACTATTTATAATCATATTTATATCAAGAAAATTGTTTTAAAAAACGAATATCACCGTCAAAAAATAACCTGATATCGTCAATTCCATATTTTAACATTGTGATTCTGTCCGGTCCCATACCAAAAGCATATCCTGAATATTTTTCAGGATCTATATTTGATGCTTTTAATACATTTGGATCAACCATACCGCAACCAAGAATTTCCAGCCAGCCAGTATTCTTACAAACTCTACACCCATTTCCACCACAGATGAAGCAGGTAATATCTACTTCGGCACTTGGCTCTGTAAAAGGAAAATAACTTGGTCTGAATCGTAATTTCACATCATTCCCAAAATAACTTTTGGCAAAAATCTCTAAAGTAGATTTTAATTCAGAAAATGTTACCTTTTCATCAATATACAATCCTTCAATCTGATGAAATACACAATAACTTCTGGGGCTGATTGCTTCATTACGAAAAACTCTTCCAGGTGCAAGAATCCTGATCGGAGGTTTCTGCTTTTGCATACTACGCACCTGAATTGGAGATGTATGGGTTCTTAATAAAGTATCTTCAGAAATAAAAAATGTATCCTGCATATCCCTGGCCGGATGGTTTTCCGGAAAATTTAACGCCTGAAAATTATAATAATCAGTCTCTACTTCCGGACCGAATTCTACAACAAAACCCATTTCTCTGAAAATGTTACTGATTTCCCGCATAGTAATTGAGATCGGATGCAAATTTCCAACATCAGGACGTAATCCGGGTAAACTGGGATCAAAAAAGTCAGTTTTATCTTTGTCAGATTCTGATTTTTGCTTCAACTCAGAAACAAATTTTTCAGCATCTTTTTTAAGAATATTTACTACTTTTCCAGCCTCTTGTTTTTCATCTGAAGATAAAGAGCCAAATTCCCTGAATAATCCGGGAATAAGCCCTTTTTTTCCAATATATTTAACTCGAAATTCTTCTACAGATTGAAAATCCAACCGGTTATTAAAGAAATCAGATTCCATTTCGCGGCGGATTATTTCTGCACGCTCTGTTATTTTCATAAAATCAGGCTGCTTTCACCATTTCAGCGATTTTTTCAAAACCAACAGGATCGGTTAATGCAATTTCAGCCAATGATTTTCTATTTAATTCAACGTTTTTCTCTTTAAGACCATGTATTAACGCACTATAAGAAAGACCATGAAGACGGGCACCGGCATTGATTCTGGCAATCCATAATTGTCTAAAAGTTCTTTTTTTAACACGGCGATCCCTATAAGCATATTGCAATGCTTTTTCAACCGCATCCTTGGCATTTACATAAAGTTTACTACGTGATCCACGGTAACCTTTTGCCATTTTAAGTATTTTTTTATGTTTTTTTCTGTGCGGAACAGAACTATTTGCTCTTGGCATAATATATTATCTCCTATTGATCATATCATTTTTTTAATGCGTTTTTCATCGGCGGCAGTCAGAATACCACTTTTTCTTAATTTTCTTTTTGTTTTACTGGATTTTTTTGTAAGAATATGTGCAGCATAAGCTTTATTTCTTTTAACTTTTCCTGTACCAGTTAATTTGAAACGCTTTGCAGCGGATCTTCTTGTTTTCATTTTAGGCATAATATTTTAACTCCTACTTTGCTATAACGAATGCGACTATTGTACGTCCTTCTCTCTTGGCAGGTTTTTCGACTTTTCCTATTTCAGATAATTCTGAAACAATTTTATCTAATAATTCAAATCCAACTTCAGTATGGGCGAGTTCACGCCCTCTGAACATAACCACAAGTTTAACTTTGTTTCCTTTTTCAAGAAACTTATAGGCTCTGTTGACTTTCATTTCCAAATCATGAATATCAATTCTAGGTCGAAAACGTACTTCTTTTATTTTAATTACATGTTGTTTCTTTTTACTTTCTTTTTCTTTCATTGCCAATTGATATTTATATTTACCAAAATCAAGAATCTTACATACAGGTGGCGTTGCATTAGGCGCGACTTCAATAAGATCAAGCCCCTTATTTCCAGCTGTATCTAACGCATCTTCCAATGACAGGACTCCAAGTTGTTCGCCAGTTTCACTAATTAAACGCACTGATTCGGCTTTAATAAACTCATTTACTTTAGGCAGGTTATTTTCTTTAGATGATTTAATTTAGAACACCTCCTTTACTTTTGATTTCTTGTTTTATAATATCTACAGCCTCATTCCAGGCTGCAAGTTTTTGCTTTTTAACTTTTCTTCTTCGGATTGTAACGGTCATATTTTCCGCTTCACGCTCTCCGATGATATAAATATAAGGAATTTTTTCCAATTCGGCTTCTCTTATTTTTGCTCCCATAGTATCATTTTTTGTATTTATTTTTACCCTGATACCTTCTTTTTCGAGCAAACTTTTAAATTCTTCCGATTTTTCATTTTGATTACTGGTGATAGGTATGACAACTGCTTGTTCAGGAGATAACCATACCGGAAAATCACCCACAGTATCTTCTATTAAAATTCCAATAAATCTTTCCAGAGAACCTAATATCGCTCTATGAATCATATATGGTCGTTTTTTTTCACCATCTGTCCCGATATAATTCATGTCAAATCTTTCAGAAAGATTAAAATCAAATTGAATTGTTGTACATTGCCAAAATCGACCTAAAGCATCTTTGATTTTCATATCAATTTTTGGTCCGTAGAATGTACCTTCACCCTCATCTATTCTATAACTAACATTTAATTTATCCAGAGCTGTTTTTAAAGATTCTGTGGCTGTATCCCACATTTCAACAGAACCAACATATTTTTTTTCAGGCCTGGTAGAAATAAAAATTTCATATTCTTTGAATCCAAAAGAGCCTAAAAAATCGAAGGAAAACTGGACAAGTTTTTCAACTTCGTTATCCAGTTGTTCAGGTGTACATATTATATGAGCATCGTCCTGAGTAAACCCTCTAACCCGCATAAGTCCATGTAAAACACCAGACATTTCATATCTGTATACTGTCCCTAATTCAGCATATCTCACCGGTAAATCCTTATAACTTCTGGATCGAGATTTATAAATCATTATGTGAAAAGGACAATTCATTGGCTTAATAAAATACTCATCCCCTTCAACTTTCATTGAATCGAACATAGAGTCCCGATAAAAACCAAGATGTCCACTTGTTTCCCAAAGCTTTGATTTGCCTATATGCGGACTTTGTACTAGTTCATAACCATTTAGACGGTGCTGATTAACCCAGTATTCTTTAATAGTTTGCAACAAAGTTGTTCCTTTTGGATGCCAAAGAACCAATCCAGGTCCAACTTGTTCATTTATCTCAAAAAGATCCAGGGCTTTGCCTATTTTCCGATGATCTCTTCTTTTAGCTTCTTCAATTAAATTTAAATATTTTTTAAGAGCTTTTTTATTGAAAAATGCTGTGCCGTAAATACGACTAAGCATTTTATTGTCTGATGAACCTCGCCAATAGGCTCCGGCAACACTCAAAAGTTTTATTGCTTTGATTCTGCCCGTAGATGGCACATGTGGCCCCCGGCATAGATCAGAAAAATTTGACTGAGAATATATTGATAAGTTTTGATCATTATCAATATCACGAATTATTTCAACTTTGTAATCTTCATTCATTTCAGAAAAAATACTAATAGCATCATCCCGGGAGACATCCTTCCTGCTGATTGGATAATCTGCGGATATAATTTCGTTCATTCTGTTTTCTATTTTTTCCAGGTCTGATTCAGTAAAAGGCGGCTCTATATCAAAATCATAATAAAATCGATTTTCAATAGCTGGTCCTATTGTTACTTTTACTTCCGGGAACAAATCTTTTACAGCCTGAGCCATAATATGGGATGCACTATGTAACAGGATTTCATGAGCTTCAGGTGATTTTTCTGTTAATATTTCCACCTTTGATTTATCAAAAACTTTTGTATTTAAATCAACAAGTTTTCCGTCAATTTTAGCTGCAACAGAATTACGAAACAATCCTTCACTTATTGTTTTTGCTACATCTCCTGCTGATGAATCCTTTTCAACTGATAATCTCGAACCGTCTGGTAAAATTACTGAAATCTTTTGATCAGGACTCAAATCCAATTTCCTTTTCTGTTTTTAATCTTGTATAAAATATTTTTAACCTACTATTAATTAATAAAATTCGTGGGTGATACTGGACTTGAACCAGTGACCTCTTGCATGTCAAGCAAGCACTCTAGCCACCTGAGCTAATCACCCTCTCTCAAAAAAAGTCAACAAAAAACGTCATATAATTTATAAAAAGAGTTATTTACAGGCAACGGAAAAAAACAAAACATTATATAAATTTATTTCATCCTAAATATCCATATCAAATAATCTCAAATAAATCCCTTACAGATTTATTTTAAACATAATATTGAAGATAATTTATTGTTGCCGGAGTAACGTCTTCAATTCTGTTTATTTGTTTAGAAAATTCATTTTTGTCTTTGCCCCAGATGAACAAAGGAACAGGATTGTTTGTATGAGATCTTTTTGATAAATCCTCTATATTTCCATGATCACTTGTTAAAAATATCAAGTTATCATTATTTCTATTAACGTTTAAATATTTCAAAAAACGCTCAAGAATTTCCAGATTTTTTTGTATATCACTTATCATTAATTTGTGACCTAATCTATCAAGAAATGGAATTTCATAAAGTACAAATCTATACTGTTTCATTAGATTTAATAAAACAGATGCTGCTTTTTCTGGTGAAAATAATTGAAGATCATATCCCTCATTAATGAGAAATTCATTAGTAATATCTGCAAATACGGCATTGCCTTTTTTTAAATCATCCACATAATTAAAATGTGGATTCTCCATTGCCATTACAGACCAGGTTGTAGCAGAATACAATCGCCTATCCCTCAAAAAATATTCTTTATGATAGGCATTTGCAAATCTACAGGAGATTTTTATTTTCTCTAAAATTTTGAAAATACTACTTTCATTTATAACATTTCTTAAAGACAGGTTCGGTACTCCTGTAATGTGATTTCCTACAACTGGAATTGGATTGATTCCAGTAAAAAGGGCAGTCTGTCCTGTAGCACTTTGAGGAATACCATCCAAATTTAAACTGGCATCAATCGGCTGAAAAATATAATCTTTATTATGAGTATCCCCACCTGCAAGAGAAGAAAGTATTTCAAATTTTGGATTAGAAAAGGGATTATTTTCGGATTTTTTACCAACACCAATTCCATCAACAAAAATAAATAAAACCCGACGATCTACCATCTTTTTTTCCAACGAATTAAAACTAATGAATCTCCAATTGCTTTGTTTATTTTTTCAAAATTCCAGGATGATTTGTCAGTAAAAATTACTTCATCCTGATTATCTAACAAATTATTGGATAAACCTTTATGAATTGAATTAACGGGGCTTTTATCATTTAAAAAAACACATAGGTTATCCCTGTATATTATAAAATCTCCCGCATTAAATAAAAATTCATTAAGATTGACTAACTTATTATTTCTAGTATAATAAAAATCATTCTTTCTAATCACCGGATAATAATAGTAATCAGTTAACTCAAAATTATTATATTGAGGGATTGGCAATTTGTCAAAGTATTTATGTAAATTTCGACCTGCTAACTCAGCAGCACGAATAATTGCAGCTTTATTATTCACTCCAATCCATTTTACTGTTTGATGCTCCTCCCAGGAATTATTCCAACTTCCACAATTTTGAATAAATGGAATATTCCGGAAAAGACATAAATAATCGGCAAAACTATTCCCGGAATTACCTAAAATCCCAACTCTAAAAACATCTTCATTCAAACCACTATAATAATCGCCAGAAACAATTGTTCGGCTTGCAATTCCTGGAGTTTCAGCAAATTCTCCTAAAAATGCGATTTCTGCTTTAAATCTCATTGTACCGGGAAAAATTTCATCATAAGATTTAATGGAATCTAAGGATACTTGCCATTTATTTTGCCATTCCTCAATTAAAATTTCTTCATATTCAATATTTGCCCAAGGTAACAATGAATTGTAATTATTGAAATAAACAGTATCCAAATTAACAGGAACTATTTTATACCATTTTATTACTATATTTTGTGAATTATAATTTTCCCAGGATATGATTTTTTTATTATAAACTGTATCTTCATCAAGAATAATATCATCCACCTCGCTAAAAAAAACAGATGAATACATATTTTCAATTCTGGCTTTTAAAATAAGATTTAGTGTAATATTCTCACGGAAAGCATAAATCTGATTTTTATTCGTTGAATAGGTTTCAGTATCATTTTGTGATACAATCAGTAACTTCCTAAAAGATATTCTATTACCACTGCCAAAAACTACAGTTATTATCAACAGATTAACAACAATAATTTTTCTTAATATTTCTAAAAAATATTGTATCATCTTAAAATATACAATTCAAATATCTGAATAAAAATAATTAATCCATTTTTTAATTTCGCTTTTTTCCCCTTCATTTTCAGAATATTCCATGATGAGTATTAATTTCTTTTAAACTGTAAAATTTTACTGAAAATTTGATGAGAAATATTAGTAGATTCCTTACTCCAGAGATACTAAAGTATTAAAAATGAAAAATTACATTGAATAATTAAAAAAATAAAAAATTTCTATCTAAGTTAAAAAAATATTAATAACTTTAATTAATGAATTTTTCAAGTCAAAATATAGAAATAATTAAATCAAAATTTAAAACAAAAAAGGAGAATTATGAGTAATGCAAAATTTTCTTTGCCTGATCCCATAAACGAACCCATATTAAATTATCGGGCAGGAAGTCAGGAAAAAATCGAATTAAAAGCCACTTTAGAAAAAATGTCTTCAGAAATTATTGAAATTCCACTAATAATCGGTGGAAAAGAAGTTAAAACCAACGATATGGGGACCATTGTTATTCCTCATGATCATAATCATGTTCTGGCAAAATTTCATAAAGCCGGCCCCAAAGAAATAGAAATGGCTGTAGAAGCCTCTCAAAAGGCCTGGAAGAGTTGGACAAACTTATCATGGTGGAACAGAGCAAGTATTTTTAAAAAAATGGCAGAACTGTTATCAGGTCCATGGCGGGCTACACTAAATGCCGCCACAATGCTTAATCAAAGTAAAAATGCATTTCAGGCGGAAATCGATGCTGCATGCGAACTAATTGATTTCTGGAATTTTAATGTAAAATATATGGAAGAAATCTATGAACAACAGCCATATTCTCCCAAAGGAATGTGGAACCGTCTTGAACAACGAGGTCTTGAAGGTTTTATTTTTGCAGTTACGCCTTTTAATTTCACTTCAATAGCAGGAAACCTACCTACAGCACCGGCAATGATGGGAAACACTGTTCTCTGGAAACCTGCTTCATCGGCTGTTTTTTCCGCATATTATTTGATGAAATTATTTAAAGAGGCCGGACTACCTGCCGGAGTTATTAATTTTATCCCCGGTTCAGGCTCAAAAGTTGGCCCGCAGGTTTTACAAAATCCACTTCTTGCAGGTATCCATTTTACAGGCTCTACCCCGGTTTTTCAGAATATGTGGAAAACTGTTGGTGAAAATATTGCAAATTATAAATCTTATCCAAGAATTGTTGGCGAAACAGGTGGAAAGGATTTTATCTTTATTCACAAATCAGCGAACCCCGAAGAAATAGTTCCTGCAATTATTAGAGGAGCATATGAATATCAGGGACAAAAATGCTCAGCAGCATCCCGAGCCTATATCCCAACAAACTTATGGGATGAAATTAAAGAAAAACTAATAGCATCGATTAAAACAATAAAAATGGGTGACGTAAAAGATTTTACCAATTTTATGAATGCAGTAATTGATAAACCAGCTTTTAAAAATATTACTTCCTACATTGATTATGCAAAAAATTCTTCTGATGCTGAAATTATCAGCGGCGGCAATTATGACGACTCAAAAGGATATTTTATTGAACCAACTGTCATTGTTACAACTGATCCTCATTTTAAAACTATGGAAGAAGAAATTTTCGGACCGGTTATTACTCTATTTGTCTATGATGAAAATAAATATGAAGAAACACTCAAACTTTGTGACTCTACATCTCCTTATGCATTAACCGGATGTGTATTTGCAAAAGACAGATATGCAGTTGAAAAAGCAATAATAGGTTTGCAACACGCTGCAGGCAATTTTTACATTAATGATAAGCCTACTGCAGCAGTAGTTGGACAACAACCTTTTGGTGGCAGTCGTGCATCAGGTACTAATGATAAAGCGGGGAGTATGATTAATCTTTTACGTTGGGTTTCACCAAGAACATTGAAAGAAACATTTTGCCCTCCCAAAGATTACAGATATCCATTTCTAGAAGAGAAATAATAGAAATTGAGTAATAAAAAAGCCCTGTTTATCAGGGCTTTTTTATTCTACTGTTAAATCTAAATTTATTCCCTTTTTAAGGATTTGATTCATTATTGTTGATTTAGACTTTTCAAATTTTGGTTTTCTATTGTTAATATTGCTTTTTTGATTTTTATGATATTGCAAATTAATACTTTTATCTGTTGTTGACCTATTATCAATACCTGAGACATGATATCTTTTTTTATATCTATCAAAAGTTAAATCAATTGGTATTTCACTTATTTTTATCATAATTTTTTCATTTTCATTTATATACTACGTTAAAATATGATTTGTTTTTATAAAAAACAATAAAAATTTAATAAAATTGGCTAAAATTAATGTTTTGCCAGAATTAGTATTTCTAATTTCTTAATTACAATTTTCTACTTCTGAAGCACCATTTTTTTAATACCAATAAAATTCTGAGTGCTTAACTGATAAAAATATATTCCCGAGGGAACTAATTTGTTTTGGCTATCTCTTCCATTCCACAGAAAGGAGTATTCCCCCGGACTCAATCTTTTATTAACGATAATATTTACTAATTTTCCTCTTAGATCAAATATTTTTAATTCGATGAAGGATTTTTTTTGAATATCAAATTTGATAGATGTAACGGGATTAAAGGGATTCGGAAAATTTTGATATAATTTAAAACCTCGAATTTTGCAACCAACTTCTCTATTCCCAACAGTATTTGCGGATAAAACAATAGGATTATCCGGCATTCCATAAGTTGTGTCTTTTTTAAATTCTATGAATTGCGAGCAATTAATAATTGTATCTTTTGCGCTATCATATACTTTAAAATTAATTACTTCATTTTGGATATTACCACCAATTGTAAAATACCAAAAACCGTCCCACACCCCCGGAACTTCTTCTTCCCAATTTGCAAACCCACGACAATTATTATCATCGGAATCAGGGCCAAAAGCTGCGATTATATTATCATTATTTTCCAATGCAATGTCGTCAATAATGATTTTCGCCATTACCACCATATTATTTTCAAAATTGCCGGTTTTTACCCAGTCTGGTTGGTCAAAACTATTCGATTGTTTGGCTAAAATATCTTTACTATTTTCAAAATTTGTATAAATCAGCGAGCAATCTTCTTCAATTTTAATTTTATACCCCATACCGGGACTCATCTCTTCAAGGTCACCAACCCAATTTCCCGGAGGATCATAATAAGATGCAGATTGGTACTGGCTTTTGACCTGGAAAACTTCATCGAGAATACTTGTTAGGGCATTTGATAAAGATTTCGGTTCCCGAGGCAGATAGGCTACCCAGTTCCATCCCTGATTAATTTCAATAGGATATGCCGGATCAACCAGAACTCCCTCGATATTTAATATTTGTCCGCCTGTATTCATTTTTAATAAATAAGTTTCACCAATCGAAATTATTTCCAAATCACCAACCCAAACATCGGGTGGAGAGTAGAAAGTAGCTGATTGATCCTGACTTTTTATTTGAAAAATAGAATTACCAAGTTCATTAAAAACAATATCGATTGAAGATTGATAAGGCATGATATTAAAAGACAGCCAATTCCAGTTCTGATTTAAGGTAAACTGTTGAAATACTCCATCAGATAATAAAAAGGGTGATTGTGGACTTCCAATTGTTGTATTATCAATAAATTCAACTGTTTCATAACAATTGGTTATTTCACCTGTGCTACCATCTAATATTTTAAAATCTATCATTTGCCCAATAGTATTTCCACGAATTGTAAAATACCAATGTCCCTCCCAATCCGGCGGATTTGGTTCCTGCCACACTCCTATGGCCCGACAATCTTCATCACTTTCAGGTCCAAATGCCGCTATTTGGTTGCATTTGTTATATTCAAAATCCTGACCCATAATAGAAGCCTTTGCCATTACTACCATACTATACTGGGTTCCATTTATTGGTTGCCAGTCTATCAGAAAAATATCCAGATTTTCCTTTTCCTCCTCAGCCATGACCTCGTAATCAAAAATTTTTGCAGTTTGATAACCGGGAAGACTGGCGGTAATGTCATATTTGCCAGATGTTATTTCATATTCAAAATTTCCATTTGTCTCAGGAAAAATTACAGTATCGCCTATTTCCAGGGAAACCTCTTCTACATTACCAGCCGGCAGAATTGTTGTAATTAATGAGACTAATCCACTAAATATTCCATTTTGAATAGTCAAATTAAATAAATTCGTCGGATGTCCAACAGTTTCATTATTTATAAAAGTAAGAGTTTGTCCACAATTGTAAACCATATCAGTTTCAGTATCATATACCTTAAAACTAATCTCTTCATTATTAATATCTGCTACAATCGTAAGATTCCAATAACCATCAAAAGGTGGATTAGCCGCTATCCAGGTTGCAATACTTCGACAATCATTTTCACCACCTGGCCCAAATGCAGCGACTATATTATTTTCTTCTCCTTCAAAACTGGTATCAAAAAGTTCTACTCCCGCAATCAAAACCATAGAATATTGGGTTCCGGGAATTGTCTGCCAATCCGGAGGATCAGCCAAAACAATTGAAAAACATATACTTAAAAACAGAATGATTTTTTTCATTTTTTGCTCAATATTTCTGATATTTTCTGATAGATATCCAAAATAAATATCTATCAGAAAATATTGTATAACTATATAAAACCGTTATTTAATTAACAAGCATCTACGAATAAGTGTACTTTGCGAATCAAGTGTTAATTTATAAAAATAGACTCCACTACTATATTCCTGAGCATTCCAGATTACCTCGAAGTGATTAGCATTCTGGTAAGAATTTACCAATGTCTCAATTTTCTTTCCCTTAAGGTCATAAACAGTAAGTTCCACGTGTCCTTTCTTGGGAATTGAGTAAGATATTTTTGTATGCGGATTAAAAGGATTTGGATAATTTTGTTCAAGACTAAATGAATTCAGAACCAAATTATCATTTATATTTGTTGGTTTACAGAAAGTAATTTCAATCGGATCTGAAACATCACCTATAATTTCATTACTTTTAAATAAGATTGATTCGTTACTAAAATATTCATTTTTGTTACTATCAATAATTTTAAAATAAAGACTTTCATTATCCCCATTCCCAACAACTGTAAAATACCAGAAATTATCTTTTGCAAATCCAATTGAACGACAATTATCATTAGCATCAAATATTCCGATTGAATAATTCTCTCCATCATCAATACATTTACCAGAAATTTTAGGCACAACCAAAGCTATCATATTGGTGCTTGTATTTTCCATTAATGTCCAATCGGCAAAATTATTCTTTAATACTTGATTTTCCGGAGTTGCTTTCATGGAAGTATTCTTTTGTTTGTACTGTAAAAACTTATCAGTTGAAGCTACGACTTTAAATTTGTACCCTATCCCCGGCTCAAGCATTGTTAAATCGCCAATCCAATCGCCAGCTACATTTATCGCTGATTGTGTTTGATTCTTGATTATAAGGGTATCTGCTCCTTCAACACTTTCCAGTGCAGTTGCAATAGCCATTGGTGCAATTGGATAATATCCAATCCAGTTATAACCACCACCGGCTATCGATAATTTAATTACATTAACAACCGGATTAATCCTGGTTCCGGTAAATTGAAAGGGGTCAACTTCATTATCATATAACCGTATCAGGTAACCTTCTCCGTTAGTAATATTTGTAATTTCAGCACCGGGTCCCTGCCAATTAGGTGCAAAATAAGTATTTGATAAACTATCATGCTTAACCTGAACAGTATTGTTTGTTGTTGTTAAATCATCAAAAACTGAATCAATTAATGTATTTTCGGCTTGTAAATTAAATGATATCCAGTTCCAATTTAAATCCAAAGAAAAATCTATAGTATGATTAGGCGATGGTAATTCCATATTTATCACGTTATCATAAGAATAATTAATAAATTGTATTGAATCCAAAGCATTTATTACAGTATCAACTTTAGCATTATAAAATTTAAAGGATATATCTTCTGCTCCAGAACTAACATCACTTACAACCGTTAAGAAATAATATCCGGGTATATCATAATATAATGAGTCTGCTGTTTCAGTATTCCAATAGGGATGGTTACCTTCAATCCAGGTTCCATAACCGCGGCAATCTGAATCACCTCCCGGCCCAAATGCTGCTAATATATTATTATTTGTACCATAAACAAAATTACCATCATAAGATACTGTGGCGTATACAATCATATTATAAGATGTCCCGGTAATAGTTTGCCATGGCAATAAAGTAAAATCCACATTACGTGTAGTATCACCGGGATGAATATTTATACCAGGTTGTGTTATAGAAGTATAGCCTGTCAAAAAAGCTGTAATATCCTGTATCCCTTCTTCACTTTTTAAGAGATATTCCCCACTGGCATCTACTGTTGTAGTATCAATCCCATCAGTTACTTTTACATCCTCAATATCTCCTGTCCCTCCATACAAAGAAACAGTACCAGTTACATATCCATCATATTTTATCAATTCAAGTATAAAATTAATATTATCTGTTATCTGGTTATGATATACTCTTACATCTGTAACTGTAGAATCTAAATAGCCTGGAAGTGAAGCTGTTACATCATAAGTACCATCTGCAATTTCAATTAGATAATGATAACCACCACTAATTTCATTATAGTAAGGATGCACAGAAACATCTCCAGCTGTAATTGTAACATCAGTTACCGTACCAAGACCATTGAGGCTTACCCTTCCTTTAATCTGCCCCGGCTCTACAAGATTCAAATCAAAATTACGTCCTGAAACCAATTGTCCTTCTAATAAAGTAATTTCATATCCATCTTCCGGGTCTGTCATATAACCTGATAAACTTGCATTAATAACATAATCACCAGGAACTAGTAAAATAAAATATTCACCTTCACCATCAACATCTGGAACAACATTTGGAGAAAATGATAAAGTTGTGTCACCGCTAATTTCAATTACTACTTCTTCTACAGTGCCTGTACCACCATTAACATAAATTGAACCTCTGATACCTGCCTGGGTTACACAATAAACTCCCATATCTGCCGTTGTGCCATCAGGATCATTATAAATACCATCAGGATCACCGGCATCGATACAAGGTGAATTAAGTTCCAAGGTATAATCACTATTTTCAATGTCTTTAAACATTGGATCCAAATTAATACATCCCTGGCCATACCACGGTTCTCCGCTACCATCCTGTAAATCCGAATAGGTTGCGTTGATTTCTCCGGAACCTGATTGAAACATCCCATTTACTCCATTATTATAAACAATAGAGTTTAAAATGGTAACTGTAGAATTCCACAAACAGGCAATACCACTACCATCATAGTTGGCGTAATTCTCAGTTACAGTTACATGTCGCAATGAAATATCAGAACCGTTATAGGCAGAAATTGCTCCACCATTACTTGATGAAAGGTTTCCATAAAATAAGGTTCTGGTTACAAGCGGATCAGAATTATAACAACTTAATCCGGCACCATCTCCCGGAGATGCATTGTCATTAATAACAAGGCTGTCTAATCTGGCATCAGAATCATAAAGATAAATACCTCCACCGGAACTTGTTGCAGTATTTGCATAGATTTTTAAATTTTTCAAGGATGGTGTTGCATCATTACAATAAATACCAGCACCATTAACATTACTTCCATTGGTTATTGAAAAACCAATTAATTTGGCTGCCATTGTTTCGCTGTTTTCAAATTTCACCACAGGACCGGACGCAGAACCATTGATAATTGTATTATCAATATGAGTACTTGTATAATCTGAAATATAGAGTGATGCGATAACAATATCTTTCCCGCTAAAATCAATGTTTTCTGTATATAAGCCTTCTGCTACAAGCACTGTATCACCGTTTACAGTACCTGCATCATCGATAGCCGCCTGAATAGTTGCAAAATCAGCTGGAACATTGACAACATCTCCAAATGCCATAAATGACATCGAGATTAATACACCGATAATTAATATTTTCATTCTTAACATATTATTTCTCCCTGTTATTGTCAAGGTGCCACCTGGATAATTTCCAGACCTTCACCATTTGTCATAAAAGCATAACTGCCTCGTAAAAATATCGAATTGGCAGCGCTATTGGATTTATAATTTCCCATAATATGGGGATTGTTTACATTACTTACATTTACTACAACCAAGCCTAATTGTTTATCTGCCAGATATACATAATTTGGGCTGGCATGTAAAGCATATACAAAACCGTCAGTATCAAGAGTTGTTACAACCTGTGGCGAATTAATATCACTAATATCAACAATACTCATTCCATTTTGTGAACATGCACAATAGGCATAATTACCAACTATTGAAACATCAAGTACATCAAAACCAAGCGATAATTCTGAAATCAGTGTTGGTGCTGTAGGATCTGATACATCAAAGATCAAAAACCCTCTGGAACCATAAGCAACATATAAGTAATTTCCTCTTGTATATAATTTTAGTGCTTTTTCACCAAATATTATATTTGTTGGTTTAAAATATCCTATTCTTGCCGGTGTACTGCTGGATAAGGAGATTACTGATATTCCGCTATCACTTTCTGCTACATAGGCAAAAGGTGGAGCACCTTCCACGTATATATCATTTGCAATACCTTTTGTTAGGCAAGAGCCAACAATTTCTTTAGATGCAAAATCAATGATATTCACTCCACCAATATGATTAGTTGCATAAATAAAGTCGTCATTTACATAAGCCGATTTTGTTCTGTCAGGAATTTCCACAACTCCATATTCTGCAGGGCTACTTGGATTAGAGCAATCTGCTATAACAAGACCATTGTAATTATCAGCAATATATGCATACCAACCTTTGACAAAAACCCTGGTAGCATCACCTTCAGTTGAGATTGATCCCACTAATTCAAGTCTGACATTAATTGTATCCAAATTACTATATTCCGAATAGACATCGCCGGAAGATGCTCTAACTTTATAAATAAAAGTACCACATGGTTCTTCAATATTATCAATATAATATTTTTCTCCAACTACACTTTTATAATTAATGTCCCATTCAGAATTACCAATTTTCCTGTCTATTGTATAGGTTCCGCCTTCAGGTCCTAAATCTTCCCATGCAATCTTTAAGGTAGTTTCATCCAATTTGTTAACATTAAGATTATAAGGAGCCGGCAAAATATTATCTATTATTCCAGTCTCCAAATAATTTGATAAATATTGCCCGCTATAAGTATATATCCGATATTCTATAGAAGTATTTATTTCAACATTTTCATCAATCCATTTGGTTATTCCCGGATCAACAGTGGCATAGCCAACATCCCATCCACTTTGATCCACATTTCTATCAACCTTTACTCCATATTCACCACCAGAATTATCATCCCAATTTAATTGGATTTGATTCCAGGATAATTTTGTAAATACTAAGTTTGCCGGAGCCGGAAAGGTAGAAACAATATTAACTTCTCCATAGGTTGAGTTATTATCTCCAACATAAGCATACACTCTATAATATAATGTATCTGAAAATGCTGCAGTATCATTTACAGAAGTAGAATTTTTTTCAAGTATTTTATACTCTGTTTGCCATTTTCCCTGCCCGATTTTTTTATCAATTTTGTACCCATCTTCACCGACGCAGCCATCTTCCCATGATATAATAATACTCTCAACTGAAATTATTTCAGCAATTATATTTGAAGGTATTGAGATATCTGTAAAGTACACTTCTATGTCACTAAAATCAGATTCAGTTTCCATTGTAATATCTTCAACTTTGATCTTATACACATAGATAGAACTATCATCGGCTGAAATATTTTCCATAAAACTGGTTAAATCAGTAGTTCTATACTGATTATTCCATGACTCATTTCCTTTTTTACGGGCAATTGTAAATACAATATCCGCATCCTCTGAAATTGAATATTCCCACGAAATTTCAATCGCAGTATCACTTATTTTTACAGCCTGTAGGTTTTCCGGTGCTGCCATTGAATTAGAAGCGGTTGAGCCTCCGTCACAATTTACCATTATAAATAATAGAGGAGAACAAATCAACAGCAAAACATAAGAGAATAGTTTAAGATTTTTTTTCATCCATTCACCCTATTCGCTTTCTAAATCTTCATCTAAAAATAATTCTTCGGAGTCTACAGATAAAGAATCCTGAATAGAACTATCAGGTTCTTCTTTTAAATTTTCAGATGATTCAATATTTTCAGACTTTTTTATTAATTTTATTTTTTTATCGTTAAAAAGTTTATTATTTATATCCTGACCTTGTTGTCGAAATTCATCAAGCTTTTGTTTTGATATCCCAATATTATTTTCAAGCCGATCGTCAATATTATCAACTATTTCAGCTTTTAATATGATAACAATTTCTCTTTCGGTTCGTTCTACTTTTTCATATCCTGTCAAAAACCTGATTCCAAAAACCCACCATGGTAAATCCCGTAAAATTGGAATACCTGATCTATTTTTATTTTCATCAAAATCATACAATCCTGCAATGACAGACTCTTCCCCATCGAAAAAAATTAGTTCCGTTGTAGATTTAATTTTATTTATGGTTGTTGAAAACTCTCCTGGAATAGCATCACTTCTCTCTATTGAAACGGTTAAATGAATTGCTTCCCGCAAACTATCGGTAATAATTGTTGGAGTCATATCCATTATTACACCAGTATTAAAAAACTGCTGCCTGGAATTGCCCTGAAAATCTTTTGTAATTAATGAAAAATCTTTACCAACCTGGAAAAATCCCTTTTTCCCTGATAACACTATCATACTAGGACGGGCTATCACTTTTCCAATTGAATTTGATTCAATAATTTTTATTAAAGCACTCACATCAAACACAATATTTCCAGAACTTAATCGACGTGAAATCGCAGCATTAAACATTTCACCTTCAATTTTGCTTCCTGCTAAAAAATTAGCACTTGAAACGACCTCACCATTTGTTATTGTAGACCAGTCAATTCCAAGGGTATTTAACATATTTTTATTTGCTGTAAAGAAAATTGAACTAATCCGAATAAGTTTGTCATCAGGTTTAATTCCGGCGGTCTCTTTCGTAGCAGCCTGAATTTCTTCTTTAATATCTTTTATAATATATATCCCCGGAAGTTCTTCTACCTCAAGTCCATTATAGTTGGCAATAAGCTTAAAAGCATTTTTCCAATGAACCTGATTGATTGGTAATCCAATTGGCCCTGTAAAACTGCTTGTATTCAGCACTTTTTTACCTTCAAATTTCTGAGACATTATTTCCAGAGTTTTCATGGCCTGAGGAAAGGGAGTGTCAAGAGATATTGTAATTAATTCCTCCGGTGAAGCAGATTTCCCTTTTTTCTGCCCAAATAACGAGGTAAATAATAATAAAAATATTATGTAAATGATCAGTTTTTTCATTCTTCTCATTGCTCCATGCTAAGAGTTACTCTCTCAGTAATTCCGATCTTGTTTATATTAAATGTTACTCTTTGTCTATCCCAATCTATTTTTGCCAGATATCCATAAGCCACTTTATCATTGACTTTTATCATATGCATATTTTGTGAATTATCTTTAACGATTGCCATTTCCGGGGTCAATCCTGTTAATACCAGATCTTCTACCCTTAGCATTCCTTCAAAGAAAGAGATGCTAATTGGTTCATGAATTCTAGGATAAAAGGGATTATATGAAATTGATTTTCTTTTTAATGGTTTAAAAGGTATTGCTTTGGGCTCATATCCATTATTTGCATAAAAAGCCCTGATTGTTAGTGAAAATCGAACCAAATCTCCATTTTCAGCTTTAGTAGAATTAATTAATAAATTGTCAATAGTATATAATCTGCTTTGATTTTCCAATTGATAAATAAAAATATACAATGATTTAATGGAAGCATCTCCAAAAATTGTATATTCATTATAATCAACTCCTTTTACTTTTCCATCATTACTTAATTTAAAATCAAATTTAAAATCCGGGCAATACCTATCAGATATATCCATTAAATATCGATATGTTGATGCAGGGGCATCGGTTTTAACAATCATTTTATCTTGTCTTGAAGCCTCTTTTTCCATTTTTAACAAAGCTGCTTCCATTTCTGCTTCATTGCCAAAACTATTGATCTGCTTGTCAAGCCTGTCAATCACCTTTATTAATTCATTATGTTTTACATTAATCTCTTTTAGTCGCTTAGCTTTTCGAAAATTGATAAAATTAAATATACTTGCTACAAAGATAAATATTAATAATAAAACCAGCGAATTTCTTAGCGAATATGATATTTCTGAAAGTTTAATTTGCATTTTTTTTGTCTTCTTCTATCGCTTTAATTATAGTATCAGCAGTTTTACTTAATTTATGATTCGGATAATCCTGTTTTATTTTACTCAGGTATTCAAGTGCTTTAGAATAATTCCCTTCTCTTCTATAAATACGTGCCATCATCAAAATTGCATCTGCAGTTTTATATCCACCCTGACCTATAGTAGTTTGAAAAATTAGCTTTGCATCTTCCAATTCATTTTTAATAAACAAACATTCTCCAATAAGGTATTGAGCATTATACGTTTTTTTATGATCCGGATATTTTCTAACAAATTCTAAGAAGCCAGTAAATGCAGTTTCCAGGTCTCCCTTTAAATAAATATTTACAAGATTGCTATATTCTTGAGAAGGAGTAATACTTTTTCCCTGGTTTTTCACTTCTTCAACCGAAATATTTTTCACTTTTTCTACAATTTGTTTGACCATAGATTTTTTAATAGGTTTTTTTGGAGGTGCTTCTACTTTTTCAGGTTCTTTTTCTTCAGGTACAATTTTATCAGGGAATGGAAAAGTTATGTCAAAATTTAAGGCATTGATTTTTTCTAATAGTTTGATATTTGATGCGTCAAATTCTGATCCCGGATAGAGTTTTGATATGGCAATAATGCTATTTCTTTTTGTAGCATATCCTTTAATTGTAAACGTATTCTCTTTTCCTGACATAGAACTTATCCAACTGATTTTATTTTTTGATAGAACTCTTGATATCTCAAGTAGATATCTATGCCATTGGTTTTTTTTACCTATTATTTCATCAATTAATTTTGCCTTTTTTGCCATTTCACTTGTTCTCTTTTGTACTCCATTTATTTTCTCAATAATTATTTTATTTTGGGAAACCTGTGATTCTATTTTTTTTGTAAAATTAATAGCATTTTCAATTTCCTTGTCAAGTTCAAGTCCTTTAAAAGTCCATGTAGATGAGGAAATAGCCATTATTATAAATATCACAATACCATGCCAGGCAATTTTGAAATGTTTTTGTCGTTCAATTATTCTTATGGGTAAAAGGTTTGTTTTTAGAAATTTTTTATTATCAGGTTCCAGTGCTTTCCAGGCTAATCCAATTGGAATTGCATATTCAGCTAATTCGATTGGCTTATACTTATTACTTACCTGTCCAAAAACATCTATATTATTGAGTTCTAAACGTGAAACCGTATGAACACTAGTAAATTTTTCCCTAAAGAACGCAATATCTTCATTTCTGGAAATTTGTCCGGCAAGTACAATGTGGTGTATTGTATCAATACCAGATACATCCTGTTCCAACATGACTTTAGAATACACAGTATCTCTTCTGCGGCTCGGGTCAATTTCATTTATAACCAGGTTGAAATTTTTCAGAAAATCCATTCCTTTGTACAAAATTCCGGTTTTAAAATCACTATCAACATATAAAATCAACACAATATCTTCTGGTGGGAAATCAGAATTCAATCTTACTAAATTCATTAAAGTTATTTCATTGGGATCAATATGACTAATTATTATTTTTTTAGTTATAGATGCAGCACTATTTGCTTCAGAAACAGCCTTTAAAAGATCAAATTCACCTTTATGTACATAAGATAAAACAGATTTATCAGAATTAATCAGATAATTCAATTCAAATTTTTTGGCTTTTAATTCTGCTTTAGTTAATAATTCTGTCTGTAATGTCTTTTTAAGATTTCCTTTAAATGCTAATTTATCAAATTGGTGATAACTAACTTTTTCATCTATTGCGTTTAATCCGACTTTACCATCGGTTAATTTAAACCTTTGACATAATTGTTGGAAAATTTCCATACTGGTTCGGTTATCCACTCCGGTTTCGTCATATTCTGCTTCCTGGTCATCAAACCCAACATCATCATCAAATTCTGTAATTTCAGGCAAACTAAATTGTCCATCTTCATAATCTGCATCTTCAGGTAAGATAAACTCATCCCCTTCATCCGATTGAGTTGGTGCAATATTATGTGGAGTTTCATCAAATAAAGGACCGTGAAGATTAACATGATCCAACTGTTTAATTTCAATAGATTTTCCATTGGAAACTAAGTGAGCAATACGAACTTTAAGGCCTTCAAAGAAGATACCATAAGCATTTTTTTCTTTGTTTTTTTTTGACAAAAATTATTCCAATTTTATTTTAATAAAAAAATATTAAAAATTAGTTTTTCATATATATAGTTTTAGTTAAAAATCTGTTTTAATTTAAACTCACAATGTTAATAAATTAGTTTTCTAATCAAAAGTCAATATTAAATTTGTTCCATTTTATTTACTATGGTAATTTATCATTATCAATAAAAAATGCAAAAAAAATAATTTAATTAAGGCTTTTTTTTCAATAATAATCATATTATTAATATATGTCATTTTTGTTGAAGCGAATAGTAAATTATTTGGGAATATTCATATACATTTTATTTACCTTTTCAATTCTTTTTAAAAAATAACTATTTTCTTTACAAAAATTAGAAATATCTATACTGATTGCTAACTTTATTTATATATTTTTAAAATTTTAAATTTACAATTCCATAAAAAAATTGCTTTCATTCTGAATGAGGTAAGAATGTTTACAACCAGTTTTTTGACTGAAAGAATCCCCTCCAATTCTCAACTATATTCTTCGTTGCTATGCTGCCTCAGACTATGTCCGGCTTTCGACGGAAAGGTAGCTTCGGACCTTTTTATGATTCCATCAAATTAATAAAAAAAATACTTGTTTTAATAAAAAAAATTATTTAAGATTAACTTTACAGAAAAAGATTTACAAAATATTAATATTTTAAAAAATTTTACAAAAAAGTAGTTTTATTGGGGGTATTATGAAAAAAGTTAAAGTGTCAGATTTTATTATTGGTACACTTGTTATCTTTATTATTTATGCAGGTACAAAAATAATTTTTGAAGAAATAACGTATAAACTTTTTAATATTAGTGAAAAAGAAGTTATTGCTCAAATATTTCATTCTTATCAAAAAACATTTTCTTTTTACCTGATTAATTTTCTACTTATCTTTACGGAATGTGGTTTAATAATGTATATTCATATCTTATTCAGACCTAATTTTGATAATGAAATTGCAGAGACGACAAATACTGTATTTGTTGTTGGGGGTTTGGCCTTTTTAATTTATGGAATATTGATGCACAATCAGATTATTACTTTTGAATATTTTTCAATAAGTCTACTATTTTTCTATATTGAAATGCCTTTGGCCATTTTCTTTGGAGCCAGGTGTTATGATCGTAGAGTTAAAAAAAGATTGGCTAAATCCAAACAACCAGAATAATTTTTCTATACATTCAATAATATTATTTTTCGTATTAAAAAAACATCTGATAATTTATTATATGATTATCAGATGTTTTTTTATAAATATTAATAGAGTCGTAAAAAGGTTCGAAACTGTCTTTCTAAGGCAGCGTAGCAACGAAAAATCTCGTCGATAATTGTAGGATATTCTT